>JBDTHD010000081.1:0-4040 GCA_039937075.1 Ginsengibacter sp.
CGGAACTGTTCCACTTATAGATTTAGCAAAATCGATTTTCTTTACGAGGTCTGTATAATTCTTTTTCATTTTTATTATTTTACTGACACTAATTTATTGACAAAAAAACAAGCCGTAGTTCGTGTCCTCACAAACCATCTGGTCTGCGACATTCGATAACTGTCGGATTGATATACACTCTATAGTAAAACAACAAATTGCGACGATTTGTATTTTACAATCTTACCTTAATATTTTCCCCCGCTAAATATTTTTTTAATTCAGGAATTTTAATTTCTCCAAAATGAAAAACACTGGCTGCCAAAGCCGCGTCGGCATTGTCCTTTAGAAATACTTCTGAAAAATGCTCTTTTTTCCCTGCTCCGCCAGACGCGATAACCGGTATTGAAAAGTGATCGGAAAATAAAGAAGTAATGTCATGCGCAAATCCATCTTTGGTGCCATCATTATTCATCGAAGTCAACAAAATCTCGCCCGCGCCTAAATCAATTGCTTTTTGCGCCCAATCGAAAGCCAACATTTCAGTTTTCATTCTTCCACCATTGAGATAAACATACCATTTTCCATCTTTTTCCTTTTTAGTGTCAATCGCCAAAACCACACACTGACTCCCAAATTCTTTTGCCATTAAATTTATTAAACTAGGATTTTTAAAGGCTGCTGAATTTACCGAAATTTTATCTGCACCATTTTGTAATAATTCGAATGCATTTTCTACAGAAGAAATTCCTCCGCCAACTGTAAATGGAATATTAATATTAGTGGCTATATTTTTCACCAGCTCCGCAAAAGTTTTTCTTTTTTCCACTGTCGCCGTGATATCAAGAAACACCAGTTCATCTGCTCCCTGTTTTGAGTAAAACTTAGCCAATTCCACCGCATCGCCCGCATCGCGGATATTTTCAAAATTAATCCCCTTGACGGTTCTTCCGTCTTTGATATCAAGACACGGTATAATTCTTTTTGCAAGCATTGACTAAGTGTTTAAAAAATTGGCGACCTGTTTCAAACTAATCTTATTTTCATAAATCGCTTTACCAACAATGGCTCCTGAGCACCCACTTTCTTGTAAAACCAGCAGATCGTCATAACATGAAATACCACCGCTCGCAATTAATTGCAAAGTAGGAAACTCAGATAATATTTCTTTGTAAAGCCCAACTGCCGGGCCTTCCATCATTCCATCTTTTGAAATATCCGTACAAAACAACCGGTTAATTCCTTTTAAGATCAATTCACTTATGAAATCAAAAATATTAATTCCTGTCTCTTCTTTCCACCCATGAATTTTAATTTTTTCGTCAAGCACATCAGCGCCGGGTAAAAACTTATCGGCTCCAAAATCGATAATCCATTGGGAAAATAATTCCGGATCTTTCACCGTAACACTTCCCACGTTCACCATCGAAGCGCCGGCACTGAATACCGAATTCAAATCATCCGTTGTTTTTATACCACCGCCAAAATCAATTACAAGTGAAGTATTTTTTGCAACAATTTCGAGGGTTTTAATATTTTTTAAAGATTCTCCCTTTGCTCCATCTAAATCTACAATGTGTAATCTTTTTATTCCAACGCTTTCAAAACTTTTTGCTACTTCCAGAGGCTGATTGTTGTAAATAATTTTTTTATTAAAATCGCCCTTGGATAACCGGACACATTTTCCATCAATAATATCTATCGCGGGAATAATTTCCATTTATTTCAGGTTTAAAAAATTTGAAAGAATTGTTTCGCCAACATCGGCTGATTTTTCTGCATGAAACTGAACTCCATAAAAATTATCTTTGTGCATCGCCGCGCTAAAAGGTTGAATATAATCAGTGGTGGCAATGGTTTCTGGCGACATTCCGGCATAATAACTATGAACAAAATAAACATAGGATTTTTCATCAACACCTTTCAGTAACCGAGAAGATAAATCATAAATCGTATTCCATCCCATGTGAGGAACTTTTACAGGAACTAAATTTTTATTCTGATAAACTGAATCATCAAACTTTTTAACATCCACGTCAAAAATGCCAAGGCATTTCGTATTCCCTTCTTCACTATAATTACAAAGCAGTTGTAAGCCGAGACAAATTCCCAAGACCGGTTGTTGTAAAGAAATGATCAATTTATCGAGCTTTTTTTCTTTTAAGTAGTCCATTGCCGATGAAGCATTGCCCACTCCCGGAAAAATTACTTTATCGGCTGCTATTATTTCCTCATGATTATCAGTAACTATTGCGTCTATGCCTAACCGTTGCAAAGCATAAAGCACGCTTTGCACATTTCCTGCATTGTATTTTATAATGGCGATTTTCATAAAATTCCTTTTGTAGTAGGAAGTGAGTTATTTAAAGGATCTCTGCGGATAGCCATTTTAATGGCCCTGGCGAACGCTTTAAATATCGCTTCTATTTTGTGGTGCTCATTCGTTCCTTCGGCTTTAATATTCAAGTTGGATTTCGAAGCATCAGAAAATGATTTGAAAAAATGATAAAACATTTCTGTCGGCATTTCACCTATTTTTTCTCTTTTGAATTCCGTCTCCCAAACCAACCAGTTTCTTCCCCCGAAGTCAATAGCTACCTGAGCTAACGAATCATCCATTGGCAATAAAAATCCATATCGTTCTATTCCTCTTTTGTCTCCTAAAGCTCTTAAAACCGCTTCGCCAAAAGCCAAAGCTACGTCCTCAATGGTATGGTGTTCATCTATATGAAGATCACCGTTACATTCGATTTTAATATCCATCCCCGAATGTTTGGCAATCTGCTCGAGCATGTGATCAAAAAATCCAAGACCGGTTTTAATATCAGCTTTGCCATTTCCGTCAAGGTTAAGTTCTATTTCAATTTTCGTCTCATTCGTGTTTCGGGAATGGATAATTTTTCTTTCAGGAAGTTTGTTGCCCTTGCTGGTGTCTTCGGCAACTAGAAAATGATAAATATCCTCCCACTTTTGTGTTTCAAGGGCAATCACTTTATTCAAATCATTTTGCGAAACCGTAATTTCAGTAGTGCCCAATTCCTGGAAATTATTAATAAAGAAAGCACGACAACCGAGATTTTTAGCCAGCTCCACATCAGTTAGCCTGTCACCTATTACAAAAGAATTTTTCAGATCAAAGTTTTCTTTGTCGAAATACTTTTTCAACATTCCTGTACCTGGTTTCCTGGTGTCTTTATTTTCATGAGCAAACGTTTTGTCGATAAAAATGTCTGCAAATTCAATACCCTGATCCTTAAAAGTTTTTACTACAAAGTTTTGCAATGGCCAAAAAGATGTTTCAGGAAAAATATCTGTGCCAAGCCCATCCTGGTTGGTAACCATTACCAATTCATAATCCAGTTCTTTTACAATCTTTGAAAGATATTCAAACACATGAGGATAAAATTCTAGTTTTGAAAATGTATCCAACTGGTTGGTAACAGGCGGTTCCATGATTATAGTTCCGTCACGGTCAATGAATAAAATTTTTTTAAGCATAATTTTTTAAAGCATTTAATAACAATTCATTTTCATGTTTTGTACCGACAGTTATCCTGACGCAATTTTCGCACAGAGGCTCAGTTGTCCTGTTGCGTACAATAATTTGATTCAACAATAAATATTGGTATAATTTATCTGCATCAATAACTTTTACCAAAATAAAATTAGAGTCAGAAGGATAAATGGTTTTAATGAAATCAAAATCTTTTAATTTTTGTTCCAAAAAACTCCTTTGTTCAATTGTATTTTTAATGTTTGCATTTACCTCATCAAGATGGTCCAGCGCTAATAATCCTAACTGCTGAGAGGATTGATTAATATTATAAGGAGGCTTTACCTTATTAAACAAATCAATAATCAACTCAGACGCGAAACCCAATCCCAGCCTTAATCCCGCCAATCCCCAAGCTTTTGACAGCGTGTGCATGACGATAAGGTTTTCATACTCTGTAAGCTCTTGCAAAAATGGCTTGTGCTGCGAAAAATTTATATACGCCTCGTCAATCATCACGATTCCGGGGAAATTATTCAATAAAAATTCAACGTCCATCCTGTTGAAA
>JBDTHD010000082.1:0-4602 GCA_039937075.1 Ginsengibacter sp.
TAAAGAGAATTTTAAAATTATCTTTCAAACGCGCCTTCATATAATTCGCATTAAGAATGGCGTATTCAGTAGCTTTCTTTAATCCGCTTTCTCCCAGCATTTTTATATAGGCATAGCTGATTAGTAAAATACTAGCTGATCCGTACGGTGCGGCACTAACCGAATACCGACCACCGACTACCGACGACTGACCACCATGGCCACTTGCTTGCTTTCGGTCGTCGGCTTCCTTCTTTCCCGGTAAAAACGGCGCCAACTTCTCAATCACACAAATAGGGCCCATGCCCGGACCGCCGCCACCATGTGGTATCGCAAAGGTTTTATGTAGGTTTAAGTGGCATACATCTGCACCGATAAATCCGGGCGATGTCAATCCAACCTGTGCATTCATATTGGCGCCATCCATATAAACCAAACCACCGTTATCATGAATAATGTTACATATTTCTACAATGCCTTCCTCAAAAACTCCGTGCGTGGAAGGATAAGTAACCATTAGCCCTGCAAGAGAATCTTTATATTTTTCCGCCTGCGTTTTTAAATCTTCGATATCAATATTTCCCTGGTCGTCACATTTAGTCACCACTACTTTACAACCTGCCATCACTGCGCTTGCAGGATTGGTACCATGTGCGGAAACAGGTATTAAAATCACATTGCGATGAAATTCATTTTTGTTTTCATGAAACCTTTTTATGGCAAGTAAGCCAGCAAACTCTCCCTGGGCACCGCTATTTGGCTGAAGGCTGCATGCATAAAAACCTGTAATGGTGCATAATAAACTTTCGAGGTCCTTAATAATATAATTATAACCTTCCGTTTGTGAAGAAGGCGCAAAAGGATGAATCTTACTAAAATGAGTCCAGCTCACAGGAATTAATTCGGTGGCTGCATTCAACTTCATCGTGCATGAACCCAGTGCAATCATCGAATGTACGAGCGACAAATCTTTGTTCTCGAGCATGTTTAAATAACGCATCATTTCTGTTTCACTATGGTATTTATTAAAAACAGGATGCAGTAAAAATGAGGACGTTCTTTTTACAGAAGAGGGAATGTTTTCCGGCTCCATCTCATTATCAAAAGTAATGGTGGAAGTATCCACTTCGTTTGTTGTATTGAAAACATTTAAAATATTCAACACATCTGATTGTGTCGTTGTTTCATCCAAAGAAATCGTCACTAAATTTTCCGAAGGAAAATGAAAATTCATTTCATTTTTTCCGGAAATATTTTTTAGTTTTTCGGCATCCTTTATTTTGAATGTGATGGTATCAAAATAATTTTTGTTTACTAACTCATAACCGTTTTCTTCTAAATGTTCAGCGAGCGTTTGCGTTAATAAGGACACTCTTTTTGCAATATCTTTCAATCCTTCGGGACCATGATACACCGCATACATTGCAGCCATGTTGGCCAGCAAAGCTTGTGCGGTACAAATATTCGAAGTAGCCTTTTCACGGCGTATGTGTTGCTCTCTTGTTTGCAAAGCCATACGAAGCGCACGGTTGTTTTGCGCATCTACACTCACACCAATTATCCTTCCCGGAATATTTCTTTTAAATTCATCCCTGGTAGAAAAAAATGCAGCGTGAGGACCACCTAATCCCATCGGTACACCGAACCGCTGAGAAGAACCAACGGCTATATCCGCGCCCAATTCGCCGGGAGGCGTTAATAAAGTAAGCGCCAATAAATCAGTTGCCATTATCACCTGCACATTTACCTTATGTGCGCTTTCGATAAAATCTCTATGGTCTTCGATACTTCCTTCACTGTCGGGATATTGAACGATGGCGGCAAAATAAGTTTCATCCAATTGGGCGGTTTTAAAATTTCCAAAAAGCGGTTCGATCCCCACAGGTTTTGCCCTGGTGATTAAAATATCTTTGGTCTGCGAAAATATTTTTTCATCTATAAAAAATTTACCGGAAGTAATATGGTCAGCGTTTTTATTTTTATGATTGAAAAGCATCGCCATTGCTTCTGCGGCGGCGGTTCCTTCATCCAGCAAGCTTGCGTTGGCAATCGGCAAAGCCGTTAAATCGCTTACCATAGTTTGAAAATTCAAAAGACTTTCCAGGCGTCCCTGGGCAATTTCTGCCTGGTAAGGCGTGTATTGTGTGTACCATCCTGGATTCTCAAAAAGATTTCTTAAAATTACGGAAGGTGTGATGGTATCATAATAACCTTGCCCGATGTAGGATTTAAAAACTTTGTTTTTATTGGCAATCGTTTTCAGTTCGGTTAAATATTCTGATTCACTCATCGGCCCAGGAATGTTCAAACTTTTATTCAACCTTATTCCGCCTGGGATTGTCTTATCAATAAGTTCTTCTAAACTGCTAACCCCAATGGTGACAAGCATTTCCTTAGTTTCATTTTCATCTGGGCCAATGTGCCTGGAAGCAAATTCAGCCGATTGTTTATCAAAAAGATTCATAAATAAGTTTTACTTTTTATTTCCACAGTAAATAAAGAAATAACCGGGATTTTTATTTTGTTGTAAAAATAGAGGTGCAAAGTTACAATGCAAAAGGATAGAAAAATGTTGGGGAAATTGATAAATTTCGTCTAAAATATACGTTACAATGCCCATTTTCAACTGTCATTTTATAAAGCTAAATTTGTAAAAAATAATTATGCAATGGCAAATGTATTAGACAAAGAAATGTTCAACTATTTTACCATGCTGAATGAAGCGGAAAAAAAATCTGTTGTGCAAATGTTGAAAACATTCTTAAATGGCCGCGTAGAAACCCCTGTGCGCATTAGTATAGAACAGTATAATAAGGAAATAGATGAGGCTATGGAAGAGATAAAGAATGGCGAGATTTACACACATGAAGAAGTTGTAAAAATGGCAAAGAGCTGGTAAATGTCAAAACGGAAAATAACTTGGACAAAAAGGGCGACGCTTCAACTCAGTACTGCTATTGAGTACATTCGGAAAGATTCGGACCAGAATGCCGATAATGTGAAATTAAGAATCTTGAATAAGATAGGAGAAATAGCAGACGGTATGGTTGTGCATCGCAAAGACCCTTATAAAAAAAATAATGACGGCAATTATTTATATATCGAAATACTAAAATACCGCATTGCCTATTATTCGACATCCGAAGAAATATTTATTATACGAATAAAACACACCAGCAGAGAACCAAAAAAATATTAGTGGGTTGGCAAAAATTGCGAGTGAAACTCCAAATTGTATCTTTACCAAATGAAGGAAGATATTTTGGATAATTGGGAAAAGAAATCCGCGGAACATCAGAAAAAATATAAAGATTTTCTAAAGCGGGCCGATAAAAATAAGGTGTTGAAACAACTACCGGATTTAAATGATGAAGCGTTTGAAAAAATTGACTGCCTGAAATGCGCCAACTGCTGCCGAAATTTTTCTCCGCGCTTCAAAACTCCCGATATCAAGCGAATATCGAAGCATTTAAAAATGAAAGAAGGCGCCTTTATTGAAACTTATTTGCGTATTGATGAAGATGGTGATTATGTTACCAAAAGCTCTCCATGCCCTTTTCTTGGGGAAGATAATTACTGTAATATTTATGATGAACGCCCGTCAGATTGCCATCGCTTTCCTTATACCGATGAAGATGTTTTATTGAAGAGGCCTGCGATTACTTTAAAAAATTCTACTTTTTGCCCAATAGTTTATTATGTGCTGGAGAAATTGGTGTAGTATTTTCTATAAAATTTTTCCTGTGAAATACGTAAATAGACTCCTGGTTGCAAAATGAGAAAAAACGTTTCGCTTTTTTTATCATTTTATGTTTGAGAAATAATTTCATCAGTCTACTTTCTGTATTTCTACTATCTTTAAAATCATTTTGTAACTCTTTGCCTGACAGATTAATTCTTTTTTTATGCCTTTAGTGCTTTGCATCGCCGCGATTTTATTGTTAATCGTAATGGTGGTTTATTTTAAACTAGACACGTTTATCTCGTTTTTAATTGTGAGCATTTTATTAGGTGTTGCTGTAGGAATGGACATTCAGCATATCTCAACTTCTGTTACCAAAGGGATTGGAAATACGTTGGGACCTTTGGTCATTATTCTTGGTTTTGGAGCCATGCTCGGAAAACTGGTGGCTGATAGTGGCGCTGCGCAAAGAATCACAGGTTCGCTTACCCAAATATTTGGAACAAAATATATTCAGTGGGGAATGGCTTTAGCAGGTTTGATTATCGGTATTCCCTTGTTTTACACGGCAGGTTTTATCGTCGTCGTTCCTTTAATTTTCGCTATTGCATCCACTACGCGTTTACCACTTCTGTATGTCGGTGTTCCCATGCTCGCTGCCCTGTCAGTAGCGCATGGTTTTTTACCGCCGCATCCTTCTCCAACTGCTATCGCAGAACAGTTACATGCCAGCATCAGCAAAACTTTGATATACGGACTTATTATTGCCATTCCCACGATTTCCCTTGCCGGTCCCTTATTTGCGAAAACATTAAAGAGATACAATCCTTCACCATCTAACACGATTTTTCAAATAGAATCAATGCCCGAAAACGAACTTCCAAGTTTAGGAATTAGCTTGGTAACCGCTTTAATGCCGGTGATTTTATTGACAATTACTG
>JBDTHD010000083.1:0-6944 GCA_039937075.1 Ginsengibacter sp.
ATCCATATAATATTCCAGCAACGAATTTTTCCATTCGTCAGAAAGATTGGCTCTCGCCTGCCACAGTAAAGAAGCTACATCATATTGCAACGCACCTCTCATTCCGCCCTGATAATCTATAAAATGAATCTCTCCTTTTTCAATATAAATATTTCTGCTTTGAAAATCGCGGAACATAAAATAAGAATGCTCAACTCGTGTCAGATAATTGCTCAACGCTTCAAAATCTTCAATCAGTTTATCTTTATCATAAGGAATTTTAAGGGTATCGAGAAAATAATATTTAAAGTATAACAGATCGCCCAATATCGCCTGCTTTCCAAATTCTTTTGAAGTGAGGCAATAAGAATCGTCCAAATTTTTTATACCATTTATTTGCAGATGAGCAAGTGCTTTCAGACTTTTCTGAAACAGAGAATACACATACTCAACTTCTCCATCTTTTTCTAACTCATTTAATAAAGACACAGGCCCAAAGTCTTGCTGTATATACATTTTTTTATCCTCTGACGTAGAATATATTTCAGGAACAGGTGCATTTATTTTAGAAAAGTGTTGGGTGAAATACAAAAATGTTTCACTCTCTTTTGTATTCGCATCGAAAGTGGCTATGTAAGGTTTTTTTTCTGTCCCAATGCGAAAATAGATTCGATCGCCACCGGACTTCGGAAGCTTTTGAAAACTGATAATTTTTTCCGGGTAATTCTTTTCAAAAAAAGTACGAATGTCTTCTGCAGCAAGAGTCATGTTATAATTAGATTGTTGGTAAAACTAATCGTTTTTTGAAAAAAGGCGAAAAGGAAAATAGATTTAGAAAAATAAAAAAACGTCGCGAAAAGATTTAGAGAATTAATTACATTTGAAATGATTTAGTAACCTGCTTATTTTACTTTCTAAATCGCTGCTCGCTTGCCTTGATAAATTTAAAAGCCAAATGAATTTCAAAATGAATCACATTTCTCCTTCCATTCAAATAGTAAAAACGGTTTTTTTATTTCTTTTGGCAATACCTTTTTTTTGGGGTTGTGAAACCCATCGTTTCGATAGCGATAAAAGACAAATCATGGCGAAAGATGAAATCCGTAACCAGGTCCATAAGCCTAACGGTTACGACATTACCGGATTTAAAGAGGATACTGTTGAAGCAACAAATGTTCCCGGGTTAAAAAAGGAAATCCGGTATACCTTGGATTTTCAATACAATGATTCTAATAAAGTGTTACAAAAGAAAACAGGCACTGTTTTTTTTACTCCCGATGGCTTATCTATTATCAATTCCACAATAACTGGCAGGTAAATTTTTTACAAGATAATTTTCAAAATGAAATCAATAAAAGAACGTTTTTTAGCGCTGGATGTTTTCAGAGGAATGACCATTTGCTTTATGATTATTGTAAATACTCCAGGAAGTGGCGCCAGTGCTTATCCTCCGCTACACCATGCAACCTGGTTTGGCTTTACACCTACCGATCTTGTTTTTCCGTCGTTCTTATTTGCAGTCGGAAACGCAATGAGTTTTTCGCAGGAAAAATATCGCCTGATCAGTAATTCGGCATTTCTTACCAAGATAATAAAGCGTACCATTTTAATTTTTCTCATCGGATATCTGATGTATTGGTTTCCATTTTTTCGCCTCGATGCGGCCGGGCATATTACCGGAGCCCCGATAAGCCACACGAGGATTATGGGTGTTTTGCAACGAATCGCCTTATGCTATTTTTTTGGATCGTTGATGGTTCAATATTTATCTACCAAAAAAGTAATTCTTGTAAGTATTATTTTACTAGTTGGCTACTGGATTATTTTATTGGCATTCGGTAATGCTGATCAACCTTTTAGCATGATGGGAAATGCGGAGCTTTATTTTGATAAATTCTTAATGGGCAACGATCATCTTTATCATGGCGAAGGTATTCCGTTTGATCCGGAAGGTTGGCTGAGTACACTGCCCGCAATCGTGAATGTAGTGATTGGTTTTTTTGCAGGAAAGTTTATTCAGAAAAAGGGGAAAAGTTTTGAATGCCTTTCTAAATTAATGCTGGTTGGATCATTGCTGATTTTTGTCGCTCTGTGCTGGAATCTTGTTTTCCCGATCGGTAAAAAATTATGGACCAGCCCTTTCGTATTATTAACTTCCGGAATTGACCTGCTACTAATCTCCGGGTTGATTTATATTCTTGAAATGAGAAATTGGAAGCCTGCCAAATGGCCTGATTTTTTTATGATTTTTGGCAGGAACCCGTTGTTCATTTATATACTTTCTGAGCTTTTTGTGGTGATACTTTTTATGATACACGTTGGAAAAGACAGTTTGTTTGATTATGTAAACGTGCATTTTTTCCAAATAATTTCACCCGGCGCATTTGGTTCATTTTTATTCGCCATTTGTTATATGCTTTTCTGCTGGAGCATAGGTTGGTGGCTGAACAAGAGAAAGATTTATGTAAAAGTGTAGCAATCTCCAGTAAACAAATAAATAAGCAAGATTCTTATTACGGCTTTTATCTTCCAAACATTTTTGACAATTCTTCTTTTTTAAATTCTAAAAAAACAGGCTTGCCATTTGGTGTGGTATTATTGATTTGGCAATTAAATAAATTATCAACCAAACTTTTCATCTCTTTTTCTGATAAAAAGATCCCCGCTTTTATGGATTGTTGCCACGCCATTGAACGGAGCAATTTTTCCCGTTTACTAAAACTTAAATCCGTATTAAAATGTTTGTATTGTTCCAATATTTTTTCAAGAGAATTCTGTTCATTTTCATCGGGAACATCCGCGGGAGAACCCTGAATAACAAAAGAATTATTTCCAAAAGGCTCTACCTGGTAACCTAAAATATGAAGGTCTTGTAAAAGTTCGGTCAACAAAACTGCATCGGCAGGAGCCAACTCAATCGCTGCCGGAAACAAACTTCTCTGAATGGCTATGGGCTTACCTTTCATGGCTTCAGAAAATCTTTCATATAAAACACGTTCATGCGCATTTTGCTGATGAATCACTATAAATCCATTTTCATTTTGGACGACAATGAAGCTTTTATGTATTTGAATTAAATCTTCAGAAGTTGGATTTTTTTTGCCGGTTAGCAGTACTTTATCAGCAAAAGGAGAAGTAAAAGTTTCCTGGTTTTCTAATTTTGGTTTGTTTAAATGATCGGTAAATGAAGTATCAAATGCACTTTTTTTCAAATTGCCATCACAACTTTCAAGATCGCTTTTACTCTCAATAAAATGCGCCTGGTTTTTTTGAGTAAATGTTTTGTAAAGAGAAGAGCCGGTTGCCGATAATTGTTTTTCAGAAGTAAAAGGTTTGCTTACGGCATCTGTTTGTTGAATGGAAACATCTAAATCAAAATCCAAAGTTGGTGTAACAGAATACTGCGCCAGCGAATGTTTTACAGCAGACTGAACAAAAGCATAAATTAATTTTTCATCTTCAAATTTTATTTCCTGCTTGGTTGGATGCACATTAATATCCAGCCGGGAAGGATCAATATCGATAAACAAAGTGTACATCGGAAAACTGTCTTTCGTAATCATATCGCTGAAAGCATTCATCACCGCATGATTTAGATACGGACTTTTTATAAAACGGTTGTTGACAAAAAAATATTGATCGCCGCGAGTCTTCTTGGCAGTCTCAGGCTTTCCAACAAATCCAAAAATATTCAGGTAATCAGTTTCCTCGTTTACGCTCACTAATTTCGCAGAATAATTATTTCCCAGAATCTGGATGATACGTTGTTTTAATGAACCTTTTTCCAGGTGAAAAACTTCCTGTCCATTCGAACTAAGCGAAAAAAACACAGAGGGAAAAGCCATTGCCACGCGGATAAATTCGTCTACAATGTGGCGCAATTCGGAAGCATTGCTCTTTAAAAAATTCCTGCGTGCAGGCACATTAAAAAATAAATTTTTCATGGAAATATTCGTGCCTTCTTCCATAGCTACGGGTTCCTGGTTTTTTACCACGCTATTTTCTATTTCAATTAAAGTGCCGATAGATTCTCCACTTTTTTTAGATTTTAACTCTACCTGTGCCACTCCGGCTATGCTTGCCAGCGCTTCCCCGCGAAATCCCATGGTTTTAATATGAAAAAGGTCGTCAATACTTTTTATTTTTGAAGTGGCATGGCGCTCAAAGCTCATCCTGGCGTCCGTTTCGCTCATTCCTTTTCCGTTGTCTATTACTTGTACCAACGCTTTTCCCGCGTCGTTTACAAAAAGCCTGATTTCTGTAGCACCCGCGTCCACTGCATTTTCCAACAATTCTTTCACAGCGCTGGCCGGCCGCTGTATCACTTCTCCGGCCGCTATCTGGTTGGCAATATTTTCAGGTAAAAGGGTTATTATATCAGCCAAAATTCGTTTTTTATTTAGGATTCAAAATTAACTCTTAATTCATTGCTTTAGAAAAAGAGCCATCGTATTAATATTACCGGTTTGTAGTAAATTTGTATAGTCATAAATAATTTTTTCTTTTGAAATATAATCAAACCACTTTAAATAAATTAGAAAAGATTTTGGAAGAAGCCGGCTATATTGTAAGATACGAGCGCGGCTCTTTTCAAAGCGGCTATTGTATTTTGGAGGACAGGAAAGTGGTAGTGCTTAATAAATTTCTAATTCCGGAAGGACGAATAAGTGCACTTATGGATATTATTCCAGTTGTGTCTGTTAACTATGACTTGCTAACCCATGATTCTCAAAAACTATATGATGAAGTAGTCGCCAAGAGTGCAAATGTTGAAAAATAAATTCCATTTTTATCAAATTTTTTTTCGGAAACTCATTCTCTGTAAAATATTTTATAGCTTTGAAAAGTGACTTACCCAGATCTTAAAATCACTTTTTTAGGTACAGGAACCAGTGGCGGAGTTCCTATGATCGGCTGCGATTGCGCAGTTTGTTCGTCGGTTAATGAAAAAGATAAAAGGCTTCGCAGCAGCATTTTGGTTCAAAGTGCAACCACCACTTTAGTAGTAGATACCACTCCTGATTTCCGTTCACAAATGCTACGCGAAAATGTAAAAAAATTAGACGCAGTAATTTTTACGCATCCTCACAAAGACCATATTGCCGGGTTAGATGATATAAAAGCTTTTAATTATTTTCAAAAAAAAGCGGTTGAAGTTTATGCCAATAAACTTACAGAAGAAGCTTTACGGCGCGAATTTTATTACATTTTCGCAGATAAAAAATACCCCGGAGTCCCGGATATTAATTTACACACCATCACGGATAAGCCTTTTATCGTGGGTGATATTCCTGTTATTCCGATTCTTGTTTATCATTTAAAAATGCCGGTTTTGGCTTTTCGTTTTGGAAGTTTTACTTACATAACAGATGCCAACAGGATTGATGAAGAAGAAAAAGAAAAAATAAAAGGAAGTGAAATAATCGTTGTAAATGCGCTGCGAAATAAAGAACATATTTCTCATTTTACTTTGAATGAAGCTGTCAGTTTAGTAAAAGAATTAAAAATTCCGAAAGCCTATTTTACTCATATAAGCCACCAGCTTGGCTTAAATGATGAAATAAATAATGAACTTCCCGCCAATATTCGTTTGGCTTTTGATGGACTGACACTTAACATTCCCGGAAAATAGAAATCTGGTTTATTTGTTGATTTACTGTTCTGGAAATTAATTTTACGCATCGCTTTCCTGCATTTCAAATTGCATTTTATGCAATTGAAAATAATGTCCTTGCAATTCTATCAATTCTGCGTGAGTGCCCATTTCCATGATTTCACCCTTATCAAGGACCATTATTTTATTGGCTTTTCTAATGGTAGATAAACGGTGCGCAATAACGATAGAAGTTCTTCCTTTAATTAATTTATCTATTGCACGCTGAATCAGTGCTTCACTTTCGCTGTCAATGGAAGAAGTAGCTTCGTCCAAAATCAAAATAGATGGATCGTACAAAAGTGCGCGAATAAATGACAGCAATTGACGCTGCCCGAGCGACAGCGTAGATCCTCTTTCCATCACATTAAAATCGTAGTCACCCGGAAGCTGCATAATAAAATCGTGAACGCCAATCATTTTTGCTGCTTCAATAGCATCGCTCTTTTGTATTCCCGGGTTTCTGAGCGTAATATTATCTAAAATAGAACCGCTAAATAAAAAAACATCCTGCAAAACCACTGCTATCCTGCTTCTCAGGAAATCGATGTCATAATCGACAATGTTATGATTGTCAATTTTTATTTCTCCTTTACTTACCGGGTAAAGACGATTGAGCAAACTGATGATAGAAGTTTTTCCACTTCCTGTGTGGCCAACTATTGCCAAAGTTTCGCCGGGTAAAATCGAAAAATTAATATCTTTTAAAACGTATTCTTCTTTATTGTAGGCAAACCAAAGATTTTCAAATTCCACTTTTCCTTTTATTTTTTCCGGATGGATTACGTTCGGTTTATTAGGCGTAACATTGTCGTTTTCCAACACTTTAAAAACTCTTTCGCTCGCAACCATTCCCATTTGCAGCACATTAAATTTATCTGCAATCATGCGAAGTGGCCTGAAAAGCAGGTTCAGGTACATGATAAATGCAATAATTACGCCCGCGTTCGCGGAATAATTTCCACCCCACCAGACCAACAAACCAATGGAAAAAGCCAATACAATTTCTACAATTGGGAAAAAAACAGAGTAAGCGAAAATAGCTTTTATGTTCGCGTTACGATGTTGTTTATTAATGTTTTTAAATTTATCAAACTCTTTGTCCTCTGCAGCAAAAGCCTGAACCACACTCATTCCTGTAATATGCTCCTGAACAAAAGCATTTAACGCTGCTACCGCATTTCTCACTTTTATAAATGATTTGTTTACGCTTTCTTTAAAAAAATATGTAGAAATAATCAAAATAGGAAAAGGCGCAAGGCTTATTAATGACAATCGCCAATCTGCAGAAAACATAAACAGCAGAATCGAA
>JBDTHD010000084.1:0-8568 GCA_039937075.1 Ginsengibacter sp.
AGAATATTAATGAAGAAATCTGTCATTGAAGAACAGGTTCTGAGCCTTAATCGTATTGACTTTGAAAGGGCCGGAACAGGCAGGAAGGCCGGTTATAAATTTAAAATAGAATTTACTGATGGAAAAATCGGTAATGTGATCAGTGGCTCTGAATTGGCAATGCATCTTGGGCAGGTTATGATGGAGGATGAGACTGCCAGGGAAATAATTAATGAACAGAATTTTGAAGTAAGTCTGAATACTAAATTTCAACTGAATATAAAGAATATGCCAAAAGAGGCAGTCGAACAACAGTAAACGAATAAATATTTTGATTTTTTATTCCCGTTCTCCGGATTTTGTGGATTTTTTCTCGTCGTTTTATAGTTTCTGATATTTGTTTAGTAAACAAACAAATAATTGTGATTTGTATTCTGATTTTAAAAAAATACACACAAAACTACTTATACCTGGTGCAAAATATTCTGATCTTTCGACGGTAACAAAGAAAATCCCATTAAATATTCATCGACTTTCCTGGCGCATTCCCGTCCTTCAGAAATAGCCCAAACAACCAGTGACTGGCCACGACGCATATCTCCGGCAGTAAATATTTTAGAAATATTGGTGTGAAATTCTTTTTCCGACGCTTTTACATTTCCTCTCTCATCTAATGCTACATCAAGCTGGCTTAACAAGCCTTCATGTTGCGGATGCACAAATCCCATTGCCAGCAAAGCCAATTCACAAGGCATTTCAATTTCGCTACCTGCAATCTCCACGAATTTTGCCGGTTTATTTTCTTCTGTAAATTTCCATTCCAGGTCTACTATTTTCAGCGCTTTAAGATTTCCGTTTTCATCGCCGATAAATTCTTTGGTAGCAATTGCCCAATGGCGGTTGGCGCCTTCCTCATGGGAACTAGTTGTCTTCAAGACCATCGGGTAAGAAGGCCACGGCATAAAAGGAGTACGGCTGCCCGGTGGCTTAGGCATTAGTTCAAACTGAGTAACAGAAGCAGCTTTTTGACGATTAGACGTGCCAACACAATCACTACCAGTATCCCCACCTCCAATGACAATTACATTTTTATCCGTAGCAAAAATATTTTCTTCTTGGACTTTTTTATGAGAGACTCTTTTATTTTGCTGTTTTAAAAAATCCATCGCGAAATGAACACCTTTCAAATCTCTTCCGGGAATAGTTAAATCCCTTGGAATAGTGGATCCGCCAGCGAGTACGATCGCATGATATTCTCTCAAAAGATCATTAATGCTGATATCAACGCCTACATTGGCGTTACATTTAATTTCTACGCCTTCCTCTTTCATTAAATTAATCCTGCGCTGTACTACCCATTTTTCTAACTTAAAATCGGGAATCCCATACCTTAATAAGCCTCCAGGCTCGTCATCTCTCTCAAATATAGTAACGTGGTGGCCGGCAGAATTTAATTGGACGGCTGCTGCCATTCCTGCCGGGCCGGAGCCGATCACTGCTATTTTTTTACCAGTTCTGATTGCGGGAATTTTTGGAGTTATCAGTCCTTTTTCAAAAGCAATTTCTATAATATGTTTTTCTATTTCTTCAATAGTAATAGCAGGTTGATTGATTCCAAGTACACAGGAAGTTTCGCAGGGAGCAGGACAAATTCTACCGGTAAATTCAGGAAAATTATTAGTAGAAGAAAGTATTTCGTAAGCTTCGTCCCAACTTTGACGATAAACTGCATCATTAAATTCTGGAATCAGGTTACCCACAGGGCATCCATCATGGCAAAAAGGAGTACCACAATCCATGCACCTGGCTGATTGTTGATTCAGTTTTTCTTCTGAATATCTTTCTATAAATTCCTTATAATCATTAATCCTCTCCTGCGGTGGCCGCTTTTTGGGAAGTTCCCTGGTAAATTCTAAAAAGCCGGTTATTTTTCCCATAATTTTTTTATTTTTTTTGTCACGGATTACACGGATTTACACAGATTTCATTTTAATGATTTAAACTAATTTCTTCCTGCGTGATCTTACCATTCTTTGGGTTTTCATTCTCTCTTTTCCGCGTAAATCTGTGTAATCTGTGGCTATATTTTATCCGTGGATATAATCTGTGGCTCCCTTTTTTTAGCTAATACTTTTTTATAATCCTGTGGAAATACTTTTACAAAATTTTTCAACTGATTTTCGAAATCATTTAAAATAAATTTTGCCACTGTACTTCCCGTTAGTTTGTATTGTTTATTAATCATTTGACGCAAAAACACTTCATCTTCTTCATATACCGGATCAAGATCAACCATTTCTTTGTTGCACAATGCATCAAAATTGTGCTGAACATCATAAACAAACGCGATACCGCCGCTCATTCCTGCCGCAAAATTTCTACCAGTTGGTCCTAGAATCACCGCACTTCCGCCTGTCATATATTCGCAGCCATGATCGCCTACGCCCTCTACTACTACATTTGCACCGGAATTGCGCACGCAAAACCGCTCTCCGGCTTTCCCCCTAATAAACGCTTCGCCCGAGGTGGCTCCATAAAAAGCTACATTGCCAATTATGATATTTTCTTCAGGAATAAATTCCGCCTCTTTTGAGGGATAAATAATAGCTTTTGCGCCGCTAAGTCCCTTGCAAAAATAGTCGTTAGCGTCGCCTTCTAATTCCATCGTTACTCCCCGGGTATTAAAAGCTGCAAAGCTTTGGCCAGCGGTTCCGGTAAATTTAAAATGGATGGTATCGTCTGGTAAACCTTTTTCCTTGTATTTTTTGGAGATCTCATTTGATAAAAGCGTTCCCGTGGTTCTGTCTGTATTTATTATATCAAACGAAGCTCTTACTTTTTCTAAATTGTCTAATGCTGGTTGTGCTTTATTTAGTAATTTCCAATCTAATATCCCGTCCAGACCATGGTCTTGTTCTTCCGATTTAAAAAGCCCAACAGATTTTGCAGCAGGTTCTTTGAACAAAATAGGAGAAAGATCGAGCGTACTGAATTTCCAATGATGAATATTTTCTCTTTTTTCAAGAAAATCTGATTGTCCAACCATTTCATTGATAGTTCTGAAACCAAGTTCTGCCATGATTTCTCTTAGCTCCTGGGTTAAGAATTTGAAAAGATTAACTACATGATCGGCATCGCCGGTAAAACGTTTACGTAATTCAGGATCCTGCGTAGCTACTCCCACCGGGCAGGTATTTAAATGACATTTTCGCATCATAATGCAGCCTTCTACTATCAAAGCTGCCGTTGCAACACCCCATTCTTCTGCTCCCAACAAAGTAGCGATGGCTATATCTCTTCCGGTTTTTAATTGTCCATCTGTTTGCACAACTACACGGCTGCGCAATTTATTTTTCACCAACGTCTGGTGAGTTTCTGCAAGTCCGAGTTCCCATGGTAATCCGGCATGTTTTATAGAACTCATTGGCGAAGCGCCAGTTCCTCCATCGTGTCCTGAAATTAAAATTACATCAGCTTTGGCTTTGGTTACTCCTGCCGCAATAGTGCCCACACCTGCTTTTGATACCAGCTTCACATTGATCCTCGCTTTTCTGTTGGCATTTTTTAGATCAAATATCAATTGAGCGAGATCTTCGATTGAATAAATATCATGATGGGGAGGAGGCGAAATCAATCCCACACCAGGAGTGGCGTGGCGAACTCTTCCAATCCATTCATCAACTTTATAGCCCGGTAACTGGCCGCCTTCGCCTGGTTTTGCACCTTGCGCCATTTTAATTTGTAATTCATCCGCTTCGGTTAAATAACGACTTGTGACCCCAAATCTTGCAGAAGCAACTTGCTTAATTGCACTTCGCATTGAATCTCCGTTTGGCAATTTTTCAAACCGTATTTCATCTTCGCCGCCCTCTCCGGTATTGCTTTTGCCTCCGAGGCGGTTCATGGCGATTGCTAATAAAGTATGCGCTTCCCATGATATGGAGCCAAAAGACATGGCTCCTGTAGCAAATCTTTTGTAAATATTTTCTGCGGGTTCTACTTCATCAATCGAAATTGATGGACGGTTCTTTTTAAACTGAAATAAACTCCTCAACGTCACTCCCTTTTCGCTTTGATCATTTACCGCTTTTGAATATTTTTTGAACATTTTATAATCATTCATGCGAGTCGAATGCTGAAGCAAATGAATGGTTAAGGGATTGAACAAATGAAACTCGCCTTTTCTTCTCCATTTATAAAGGCCTCCTACGGTAAGCCGATCAAAAGATATGTCCTTTTTGCTAAATGAAAAAGAATGTTTTACTAATGTTTCTTTTGCTATTTCATCAAGACCCATGCCTCCGATTCTAGAGATGGCACCTATAAAATATTTATCAATTACAGACTTATTAATGCCTAATATTTCAAAAATCTGGGCTCCTTGGTAAGATTGAAAAGTGGAGATGCCCATCTTTGAAAAAACTTTCAATAAGCCATTATTAATAGCGGTTTTATAATTTTTCTTAAGCGTATTTGAATCCAATTCATTTCCCAATTTACCCTGAATTCTTAAATCGCGAATAGTGGAAAGCGCCAGGTAGGGATTAATGGCAGTAGCGCCAAAGCCAATGAGGCAGGCGAAATGATGGGTTTCCCAAACATCGCCAGCTTCGATAATTAAACCAACCTGGCCACGCAGTCCTTTTTTAATCAAATGATGATGAACTGCAGAGCAAGCTAATAAAGAAGGTATTGCTGCATGTTCAGAGTCTATCGCCCTGTCTGATAATATGAGGACTTCAAAGCCATCTTCAACTGCTTCAGCTGCGTAACGGCACAACCGCTCAATTCCTCTTTGAAGCGAACCGGGTTTTCCGTCCGCGAGAAAATAAGTTTGCAAAGTATGTGCCTGGAAAATACCGGTATCAATACTCCTGATTTTTTCCAGTTCTGTATTGGAAAGCACAGGATGTCTTAAAGACACTGTATGACATGATAATGGATCATCTTCCAGTAAATTGCCATTATTACCCAGGAAAGTTGCCAAAGACATGACCAGTCTTTCCCTGATGGGATCAATTGGAGGATTGGTTACCTGTGCAAAAAGTTGTTTAAAATAGCTGCTTAAATGTTGAGGTTCATCACTTAAAACGGCCAGTGGAGTATCATTTCCCATAGAACCAATTGGTTCTTTACCGGTAAGGGCCATTGGTGAAATAAGCAACTGAAGATCTTCTGTAGAATAGCCAAAGGCTTTTTGATATTTAAATATTTGGTCGTGCTCCAGATGTGTAAACATTACGCGCGGCGCAGGCAACTCTTCCAAACGAATTTTATATTTATTCAACCATTCAGCATAAGGCTTTTGCGAACAAATTTTTTGTTTGATTTCCTCATCACTTATAATTCTTCCTTCCTCCATATCTACCACAAACATTTTTCCGGGCTGCAGTCGGCCTTTTTCTTTTATCAGTTTTGGATCTATCGGAAGTACACCGGTTTCAGATGCCATGATTACCCGGTCGTCCGTTGTGATGCAATATCTTGAAGGGCGTAAACCGTTTCTGTCTAAAGTAGCGCCAATCAATTTACCATCGGTAAATGAAATGGACGCTGGACCATCCCATGGTTCCATAAAAGAAGCGTGAAATTCATAAAAGGCTTTTTTCACCGGGTCCATTTGCTCATTCCCATCCCATGCTTCGGGAATGAGCATCATCATTACATGTGGCAAAGAACGGCCGCATAAATGAAGCAGCTCGATCATGTTATCCAGGCAGGCCGAATCAGATTGCCCTTCTTCTACCACAGGCAGAAGCATTTCCATTTCTTCTTTAGAAAAGAATTGTGAAATAAAACCTTTTTCACTGGTGCGCAGCCAGTTTAAATTTCCCTGCAAAGTATTAATTTCTCCGTTATGCGCAATATATCTGAAAGGCTGAGCCAATTTCCATGAAGGAAAAGTATTGGTTGCAAAACGTGAATGGATTAATCCAAAAGCGGAGACAATTTTCTTATTGCTTAAATCGGGAAAATAGCCGCGAACCTGGAGGCTGGTGAGCTGCCCTTTATAAATAATCGTCTTATAAGAAAGAGAAGCCACATAAAATCCAATCGCATCCTTCTTAACGGTATTATGTATGGTTTTAGCCGCATAATTTCTTAATACAAATAATTTTCTTTCGAATTCATCAGGGTTATTGATGTGATCCGGACAGGCTATAAAAACCTGTTCTATTTCAGGCTCCACCGATAATGCAGATGCGCCAATATCGTCTGTGTTTACAGGGACCCGCCGATAACCCATTACTTCCAGTCCCATAGTTTCCGAGCAGCGATTAAAAATATCCCTGCATTCTTCGCGCAGGCGTATATCCTTTGGAAAAAATAATACACCCACACCGTACTTACTATAAGAAGGCAGATGAATGCCTAATTTTAAACATTCGTCAAAGAAAAACTCATGTGGAGTTTGAATCAAGATGCCGGCTCCATCACCTGTATTATTTTCACATCCGCAGGCGCCGCGATGCTCCATGTTTTCCAAAATAGTAAGAGCATCTGAAACGATGCGATGGCTTTTATTACTTTTTATATTAGCAACAAAGCCTATTCCGCATGCGTCATGCTCAAATTCAGGAGAATATAAACCTTTATTTTCCATAATTGACTAGCTCGTTTGTTCGATCTTATGTACTGCAACATTGCATTGCATGAAAGATAGTTAAAAGTTGTTTGTTTTTTTTGCAAAATTACTTTATAGGGCAAATGCTGCTGAAATTATCTTTAAAAGCTTAATAAATAAAATAAAAAATTAGTTACTTCTACAATTGGTAACTTCTTCAATTTATTTTTTAAGGCTTGCTGGTAAAGGATTTCAAGAAAAAAAAATTACAGTTTCCAAATTGAGATTGGAAAAGCTGGCTGCGATTGTTTTAACTTCAAAATAAGAAAATGGAACATTTGTTTGTTTACTATAAAAACGAAAAATAAATTATCTTTATATCATGAACGCTGTAAAGTTATTACCCTATTATACCTACAAAGATTATTGTAATTGGGAAGGCAGGTGGGAATTGATTGAAGGAATTCCTTATGCGATGAGTCCTGCGCCCAGGATGAAACATCAATTAACAGCAGCTAATGTAATTTATGAATTAAAAAAATCATTAAAAGAATCAAAATGTAAACATTGTAAAGTGTATGATTTTATTGATGTAAAAATAGAAGAAGATACCATTTTACAGCCTGATTGTTCCATTATTTGCCAACCTACCAAACGAAATTTTCTTGATTTTCCGCAAGCATTGGTTGTAGAGATATTATCAGATGCTACCGCTTTAAAGGACCGTATAACCAAATATGGTATTTATGAAAAATTTGGAATACAGTATTACCTGATAATTGATCCCGAAAAAGAAACTGTAGAAATTTTTCAACTGGAAGATTTAAAATATCAGCTTCAGAAAACTGATCCTGCAAAACATTTTACTTTTTCTCTTACTGATGATTGCAGTATTGAAGTAAATCTAACAAATATTTGGGAATAATTCAGCAGCCATTTTTTGGAATTGAAAATTGTTTTGTTTTAATTAAACAATCCCATTCAACACAATCTTTCTGAAAAGTAGCCATCCATTCTTTAAAAAACAACCGGAATTCACTCATGGCCTCTTCGATTACCTTTTTATAATTTTCTTCGGAAAAGCCCATTAATACTGCAAAACCAACTTGTTCCATTAACTGACTTGCATTGGTACGAATGATAGCCGCATTTTTCAATTATTTTATTTTTAAAAAATACGATTTAAAACCATGAAAATCTTCCTGCAAGATATTGGGCATTAGTTTTTAACTTTTTTAATTTCCCCGCTTATACCTGTTTATATTTCAATGAAATTAAAATGTTTTTTTAATCTTTTATACAAAATGATTTAGTATCAAAACACCTATCAATCCTGAAACAGAAACGATAGTTTCCATTGCGGTCCATGTAAGGAAAGTTTCCTTTATAGTTAAATTGAAATATTCTTTAAACAACCAAAAACCACCGTCATTTACATGAGAAAACATGAGGCTTCCTGCGCCGATTGATAACACCATTAACTCAGGCTGGATGTGCTGGTTAATTCCAAGAATGGGCAACATGATGCCAACGGTTGTAAGCCCCGCAACGGTCGCCGAGCCGATACATACGCGGATAATTGCGGCTATCAGCCAGCCTAAAATTAAGGGCGATAATTGCATGTCTTTTAAGATTTGACCGATGTAAATACTTACACCGCCATCGCTCATTATTTGCATAAAAATTCCTGAACCTGCAATTATTAGAAGTATTACTGAAATACTCTTAAAAGCTTCATCCAGTTTCTTCATAACCACCGGAATTTTATTTCCTCTTTTGGTTCCCAAAAAATAAATTGCATTTAAAACCGATAATAACATCGCAATATTAGGATCGCCCAGGAACTGCATTATTTTACCCAAAATACTTTGCGGAGAAACGATATATAACACAAGCGCAGTAATTGTCAATAAAATCACCGGCATTAAAGCGGTTACCAAGCTAATTCCTAAACTTGGAAGTTCGTTTTCGGGCATTGATTCTATTTGAAAAATCGTGTTAGATGGTGAAGGATTGTATCTCTT
>JBDTHD010000085.1:0-2321 GCA_039937075.1 Ginsengibacter sp.
TCATAGGTTTTATTTTTATTTTTTTGATAACCCGTTTTCAGCAATTTACATTTTAATAAATGAAAAGTAATTTGACTTTTCCATTTAAATAAACAGGATCAAAACTTAATATTACTGCTTTGATAAACGAATGGTTTTTTCTTCGCCTCCGGCCCAGCAATTTTCATTTCCTTAAAAATACAATCGTGAACATCATCTAATACAACCGCGTTTCGGAAATCTTTTTTCGTGCTGGTTATACTAACATTATTGAACTTGATATCCTTTGCGTGGCGAATGTAAATTCCCCACGATGGCAATTCGCCAAACATATCATATTCGGGGTAAACTTTTGGATTCTCCGGCACTTCGGTTAGATTCTTCGCTAACATTTTATAACTGTCTGCATCTGCTGCACCAAGGGTATTGATAGAAATATGATCCAGCGTTACGCCAGACACAAACTGCCCGGGCAGTCCTGCAATAAGTATCGCCGGTGCCGAACCATTTTCCCAACCTTTTTTAATGCCAATATTGATGGACACATTACTAATGGTAACATTTTTCACAGTGCTTTCTTTATTGGTTTGCCGTTCGCCAAGGCGAATAAAAATTCCGTTTCCAACTCCTGTTGCCACCAGGTTATTTACTTCAACATTTTCTATCACTCCGCCGTCAACAGCTTCCAGCGCGATGGCCGAACGATAGCTATCGAATACTTTGTTGTTTAATATTTTAATGTTGCGAAACGCGCCATGAGAAGCGGTTCCTATTTTAACGCCGTTAGCGCCATAGTGCATGCTATTATTTTCTATCAAAATATTTTGATCGCTCAGTGATGGGTCCATAGATTTCAGGCAAACGCAATCATCATCAGTGCTGAAAGATGAGTTGGTAAGCGTAAAATTTTCGCAATCCTCAATGTCAATGCCATCGTTGTTGGAAAATGCTTTGCTGTTTACGCTGATGCTGTCCACCGTCACGTCTTTACATTGATTATAGCATTCTACCCAGCACGCGGAATTTTTCAACAGAACATTTCGTACGACAACAGAATCGCAACGATAGAGATGGATAATCATTGGACGGTTATCTTCTCCGGGCCTGGTTACCGAAGGGTCTTTAATCAGCCCGTTCTTTATCATGTCGGATATGTTGGCAACAAGCGCTTTACCCTGTCCGTCTATAATGCCTTTGCCGGTTATGCCAATGTCATTTTGATTTAATCCTGAAATGAGTGTGAGAGAAGTTTTCCTGCCATTGTCGAATGGCGTGTTTTGCCTGTCGTAATCAAAAGGATTGGTAGAGCCAAGCAAAGTTGCGCCCTCATCCAATTGAAGAGTAACGCCCGATTTAAGATGGATAGTTCCGGTGAGATATACGCCTGCGTCGAAAACCAATCTACCTCCGCCGTGGTCACTGATATAATCAATTCCAAATTGAATAGACCGCGTGTTTAACGTGTTTGAATTTCCATTAATTCCAAAGAAGTTTGCGGGATAATCTTTTGCAAATACGATATTGGAACTGCCTAATAAAAAGGCGAGAGCAATTAAAAAAAATCTTTGTTTCATGATAGTGGACGTGTAGTGAATGTAGGCCTTGATGAGCTATGCAACAAATGTAACTATTAAAATAAAGGGCAGCATGCAGCAGGACTATTAATCATTAATCTTTGATAAAAAATGGGAAGAAATTGACTTACCTCGATTTTATGCCTGATGTTTTGCAGACTTTATAAGGGTTAAAACACCGAACAATTATTTGAAATCAAAACTTAAAAACTTATGGAGTTTTTTACTGTATTTTTAATATCTGTCTGCAGACCTACAAGGTTTAAGAATCTGACATTTATTTAAAATTAAAATTTAAAAACCTTTAAGGTCTTTTACAATCTAAAATGTCAAAAATACGTCCATATTTAAAAGTTGCTTTTCTCATTTTTTTGTTCGCCATCAATTCATGTAAGAAAGATCCGGGAGTTAAAGTCTCTTTCCAGGGAACAATAATAGATGAGCAAACGCTGCGGCCCGTTCCCAATTATCCGCTGAGCTTGAATTTTATTCATGCAAGCACTGGTATGGGATTAAATTTGGGCAGCTACTCCGATATTGCAAAAGTTGTTACCAACGGAAATGGAGAATTTACTTTAACCATCCACGATAGTTACACGCAAGACAGCTCAGATAATTATGAAATACAATCGGTTAAGAGCGATACTTATTTTGGGATGGGAAAAGAAATCAACGCAAAAACAGCGCTGGCGATGAAAAATAATTTTCTTGACACTATTAAAGTTTATCAAAAAATCGTGGTGAATTTATACGTCCGGCATTCGGGTG
>JBDTHD010000086.1:0-1621 GCA_039937075.1 Ginsengibacter sp.
CCGATTTTGCCAAAAGCTTTTCCATGAAAAACATTTCCGTCTTGTAAAATTAAAACCGCAGGGTTGGGAGATCGTGTATCAGACATTTTTAGAGTTTTGCAAAGAAAAGAAATTGAGCGCAAAAAAAAGGAATATTTAAAAAAACTTTCCTTTTTGGTTGCAATGATTTAACTTTTTTTGTTGCTAACGCAACAATTTTCTGCAAAAAAAACAAAGCAGCAAGATGTAAAAGCAAAATAAATATCCGTATTATTTGTCTGTTTACTGGATTTTTTTTATACAATACATTTCAAATATTCGGTACCATACGCCGCGCAAGGTTGATTACAATTTGATTTCGGTAATTTGCAATTTTTAAACTTTACTTTTTTTGACACCAGTAAAAGAAAATCTCCGGCTTCAGAGAATAATAATTCTTGTTGCAATAATTCTTTTTATTGTAAAATTAGTTGCATGGTTTTTAACAGGATCACTCGCTATTCTCACCGATGCATTAGAAAGTATCGTAAATATCGTTGCCGGTTTTTTGGGATTGTACAGTTTGAATTTATCCGCAAAACCTAAAGATGCAGATCATCCATATGGGCATGGAAAGGTAGAATTTCTCTCCGCTGGCGTGGAAGGAAGCCTTGTAATTGCTGCAGGCTTTTTTATCATTTATAAAGCGGTTCAAAGTTTTTTTTATCCGCACCTGATTGAAAGACTAAACACG
The DNA here is from genome assembly GCA_039937075.1 of Ginsengibacter sp. GTDB lineage: Bacteria > Bacteroidota > Bacteroidia > Chitinophagales > Chitinophagaceae > Ginsengibacter. The sequence continues at coordinate 713 of JBDTHD010000086.1, forward strand.
GGAATTATTTTGATTGCCATCACAGCTGTTGTTAATTTTATGGTCGGAAAAGTGTCTATCGCTACAGGAAAAAGAAACCGATCGTTGCAATTAATTGCAGCCGGAAAGCATTTGATAACCGATACTTACTCTACATCCGCTATTCTTGCAGGTTTAGCTATAATTTATTTTACAGGTTATAATTCTATTGACAGTTTAATTGCCTGCGCCGTAGCGGTGATAATCATTTATACCGGTTATAAAATTGTTCGTGTATCCATTGCCGGTATAATGGACGAAGCCGATGACAAATTATTAGAAGACATTGTAAACCTTCTGAATAAAAATCGGAAAGAAAACTGGATAGATATTCATAACACAAGAATTATAAAATACGGCAGCACTTTACATTGCGATTGCCATCTTACCGTTCCGTGGTATTTGAATGTTAATGAAGCACACTCCGAAATCGAGTCACTTTCCCGGTTAATAAAAAATGAATTTAAGGAGTCAGTGGAACTATTTGTGCATTCAGATGCTTGTAAAGATTTTTCGTGCAAAATTTGTTCTAAACACAACTGCATGGTTCGCAAACACACTTTTGAAAAGAGAATTACCTGGACAATAAAGAATATTTCTAAAGATGCGAAACATAATATAGATACGCAATAAAGCTTTATTCTTATAAAAAAAATATCCCTCCATAGACATGGAGGGACTCCAAAATTCAAAAACTGATTATCCATTAAGATTTTTGTTCTGTCTTTGGGCTTCTACACAAAAGTGCATCAACCGTCATAGATTTACGATCTTATAATTCAATTCATCTTGTAAGTGGAAATGGATTTTCGTTCAGAAGAATATTGGCATTTTTAGTGTTATAAAATATAGGTTAGCAACGGGTTATTGATCCATTAAACGGAACTTCCG
>JBDTHD010000087.1:0-7153 GCA_039937075.1 Ginsengibacter sp.
CAATATCTGTTGATTTTAATCCTGCCAATTGTATCATTCTTTTTGCAAGATCAAGAATCTTAACGGGTGCTCCCATATCGAAAAGTAAAATATCACCGGACTCCCCAATTTTTCCTGCTTCCAATACTAGTTTTGAAGCTTCAGGAATGGTCATGAAATAACGAGTTATCTCAGGGTGAGTAATTGTTATTGGCCCACCTGCCTTAATTTGTTTATCAAAAGTCCTAACCACACTTCCGGCCGAACCTAACACATTTCCAAAGCGGGTAGTAATGAATTCGGTTTGAGAGTCAGTCCGATCACTTAATGACTGAATATATATTTCAGAAACACGTTTTGTGGTTCCCATCACATTAGTGGGGTTTACTGCTTTGTCTGTAGAAACCATCACAAATTTTTTCACCTTAAAATCGATTGCTAAATCTGCAACCTGTTTCGTTCCTAAAACATTAGTAAGAACAGCCTCGCTACTGAAGGTTTCCATTAAAGGAACATGTTTGTAAGCGGCTGCATGAAAAACAAAATCCGGTTTATGTGAAGAAAATACTTTTCTCAATTTTGCCGCATCACGTATAGAAGCCACCTCCACCCGCAATAACTGTTTTTGATTGTTCTTCTTTAATTCAAATTCCAGGTCAAATAATCCGGATTCAGACTGGTCCAGCAATACTAATTTTTTAAAAGTGAATTTTGAAAGTTGACGGCAAATTTCACTTCCAATTGACCCGGCAGCACCAGTAACCATAATTGTGGAATCCTGGTAAGTTTTCTGAAGCATGTCATAGGGAAGACTTATTTCATCTCTTTCCAAAAGGTCTTCAATCTTAAGTTCTTTAACCTGCTTCTTTTCGAATAAGCCACCGCGCCACTCATTCGCGTGGGGAATTACATTTATTTTTATATCCAGAGGCGAGCAGATATCAGAAATAGCCATCTTTTTTTCAACTGATAATTTGTCAATGGCGATATACAATTCTGTTACTTGTTTTTGCTTTAATAGGGCAGCTAATCTTTGACTTGATGCATTATAAATGGGCAACCCGGCAAGATTTTTACCTATTTTAGATGCGCTATCTTCTATAAATCCTGCAACAATTGTTTTATTTTTTAAATCCTGTTCTAAAATTTGTCGGGTGACCTGTCCCATTTCACCCGCGCCATAAATAATTGCTTTTGAAACTGCTAATAATTTTGATTGCGCAGCTTTTGAATAAACTTCTTTTACCAGTAAACGAAAAGACACCAGGATAAAAATGACACTAAATAAATTGATTATCAACAATGGAATAGGCAATGAGCCGGTCACAATTGCATTGGTATCAAAAAAATAAATAGTTAACCACACCACAAATTGTAATGTCGCAAACTTTATAATTCTTATAATATCATTAATTTCAGAATACCTGATGATGCCTTTATAAATAGGAAAAAAAAATACACATAAACAGTACACTAAAATATTAAGAGCTACAGCGGGCAAAAAAGTTACCACACTTCTAACGTCGAGAAGAAGATGGCGTACCAGTAAAAATGAGAATAAAAATGCAGAAGTAATAACGATTAAATCGCAGCAAAATATGATCCAGCGCGGAGCATATTTATTTTTAAAAAATCTTTTGAGCATAGTTTTTTTGGGTCAGATTAAATATTTTTCCACCATGGTTCAATGATAAAAAAATTAAATTTTTTAATGCACTTTTTTAAAACAAGAAACATACCACATTTATAAAAAAAATATATAAAGAAAACGCCATTTCTATAAACGGCCGCAAAGATAAGGCAATTAAGGTATACATTTTTGAGCTAACTATTACCGGATGAGGGTTATTCACATGCTATTAACAATCAGGGCGACATAAGATGACCAAAATAAAAAAGCCTGCGATCATGATGCAGGCTGTGATTAAATTGAGATCTTAACGATTTATTTTTGCCAGACAACTCGATTGACGTAATCTGTATAACTCAAAATAATCCGTACTATTTTTTGAGAAACATTCGGCATAGAATAATCTGCCACTTTTCTATAATTTCTTTCCTCGCCTTTTTTTTGATATTGAAGTTGTGTTAGGCCTTGTAAAATCCTTTCAGGATTAAGTCCGACCATCATAACCGATGCCTCTTCCATTGCTTCAGGCCGCTCGTGTGCTTCCCGGATATTTAAAGCACGAAAATTTAAAATGGATGATTCTTCCGAAATAGTACCACTGTCAGAAAGAACCGCAAAAGAGTTCATTTGTAATGCATTGTAATCATTAAACCCAAGTGGTTTTAAAAACTGAATCTCCGGTCTTACCTCCACCTTTTTGGCCGTTATCATATTTTTTGTGCGGGGATGCGTGCTTACTATTATTGGGAAATGATATTTATCAGCAATTAAGTTGAGGGTGTCAATCAAGCCATTAAAGTTTTTTTCGCTATTTATGTTTTCTTCGCGATGAGACGATACCACAAAAAACTTTTCCTTTTCCAATCCCAATCTTTTTAAAACATCAGATGAATGAATCGCTGAAAGATAATGATTAAGCACTTCAAACATTGGTGATCCTGTCTTGATAATCCGATCCGCGGGTAGGCCTTCTCTCAATAAATATTCCCTGGCAATATCGCTATAAGTCAAATTGATGTCAGACACATGATCAACGATTTTTCGGTTGGTTTCCTCAGGGACGCGCTGATCAAAACAACGGTTTCCCGCTTCCATGTGAAAAATTGGAATGTGCCTTTTTTTAGCGGGAATGGCACAAAGGCAACTATTGGTATCTCCTAAAACCAGGAAGGCATCTGGTTTTTCACTTTCCAATAATGGATCTATTTTGATCAGTATTTGACCAACCGTTTCTGCTGCATTTGCCCCTGCGGCGTTCAAAAAATGATCCGGCTTGCGAATTGATAAATCATCAAAAAATATCTGGTTTAGTTCATAGTCGTAATTCTGACCCGTATGAACGATAATATGGTCGATTGCTTCTGATTCATCTAACGCTGCCATCACCCTGGATAGCCTGATAATTTCGGGCCTTGTACCAACGACCGTCATTACTTTAAGTTTATCTTTCATTTTTTTTTAATATTGGCTATTACGAACTCATCTGTTTAAACATTCTCAAAATAGGTATCTGCATCTTCCGGGTTAAAAAACTCATTGATCCAAAAAATGGTGTACAATTCTTCTTTCCCAATGTTTTTAATATTGTGCGTAAACCAAACAGGCATATCCACATAAGCTGGTTCAGTGCCGTTGAGGTAAAAATCCAACAGTTTATCGGTACCAATTTGTCTTAACTGGATCAAAGCTTTCCCTTTGATCACGGCAAATCTTTCAATTTTTCTTGTATGAAAATGATTACCTCTTGTAATTCCGGGAACCGTTGTGGAAAATGAAACCTGGCCGCCAACATTTAAACGGATTACTTCTACAAATGCCCCTCTTGGATCTGTATGTTGCATAAATTTAACCGGGAAATAATTTTCGATATCCATATAACAACGAAATGTATTGAAAAGATTTATTTCAAACCGATTGTTTAATGGAGGAATAATGCCTTTATCCTGGTATTGTGATTTGTAACTTTCTAATAATGCCAAGATTTGGGAAACTTTACTTTCGGAAGTAAAAGGAATGAGAATTTCATCCTTACTTTCCCCACCTCGGATCTCTTTTAAAATCGCATCCACCAATTCTCCTACATAAATTAATTTCATCTCCCCATCAACGTCAATTTTTGGTGTATCGTTATGTGTAAGTTTGTGGCAAAAAGTGGCCACAACAGAATTATAATTCGGATGACCAAAAGGACCGAAAACATTTGGAATAACCATCCCCGTAAATTTGCCACCTGATTCTTTTGCCCATTCAACCATTAATTCACGACCTTCTTTTTTAGATTTTCCGTAAGGATTATCTCTTGCTTCCTGCGTAGAAGACGAAAAAAGAACGTTTGCTTTACTATTCGTTTTTTTTAACGACGAAATAAGCTTTTGAACCAGGTCTAAATTGGTACTATAAATTACCTGGGGATCGTTGTGCCGATTTTTTGCGGCCAAATGAACGATCACATCGCATTGGGCTACAAATTCATCCAGCTTATTTTCATCTTCAAAAAAATCTTTTTTAAAATTAATTCTTTCAAATTCCCCGGGAAATAACCCTAATGTGTTATAGAGATGTTTCCCGATGAAACCATTTTGTCCTGTAATTCCTACTTTCAACATACGCTTTTTATAGTTTTTATTTTTTGCCTAATTTTCGTTCCAATTGTACCATCGTTCCTTATCAAACCTGAAATTATCTTTGGAAGATTCCTCAACAGTAAACGAAGAAAAAACCATGATTTTTGATTTGGGCTCCAGTGCTTTAAATCCATTTGCATAATTACCAGGAACATGTAAAATCATTACGTCTGATGATTTCAAAATAAACGCTTCCGCACTTAATGTATTTGAGGGATTTTCCCAATTATCCGGCTGCACCAATACAATTTTAAAAGCGCCTTCAACCACAAAAAACCATTTTTGTTCTCTTTGATGTCCCTGCCAGGCGCGGACTATATCAATATTTCGATGCTCAATTAAATAAAATCTTTTTACTTCCGACAAATCAAATTCATTACAGAAAATTATTTTCCCACGCTCATCTTCATGATCTCCTCCCCGAATAATTTGCGGTTTTTTATTCATAAACTTTCCATTTTTTTTAAGGTTCCACTTTTTTTTGGGAATACGGTTTTTCACGATTCACCATTCATTCTTCACCATTCACGATTGACCATTCACCATATTATCCAGGCATCTGGGGCACATCTTCACCAAAAACTTCTTTCCGGATGAGAGGAAGTTTGACCAGTAATTTTTTCATTCCTTCCACATCCAATTGTTTCGTATTGTGTGAATGATAATCTTCTACTTTTGAAATATCAGTTTCTCCTTCAGAAAAATAAAGGTTATAATTCAGATTCCTGTGATCAGCTGGTACACGGTAGAAATCCCCCATATCTTCAGCCTTGGTCATTTCCTCCCTGGTACATAAAGTTTCATACAATTTTTCACCATGGCGGGTTCCGATTACCTTTATTTCACTATTCCCATGGCATAATTCTTTTAGAGCCAATGCAAGATCTCCGATGGTTCCTGCCGGAGCCTTATTTACAAATAGATCGCCCTGGTGGCCATGTTCAAACGCAAAAAGCACCAATTCTACTGCTTCAGTCAACGACATTAAGAACCGTGTCATTTTAGGATCTGTAATAGTAATAGGTTGGCCACTTTTTATTTGCTTCAGAAATAACGGAATTACTGAACCTCTTGACGCCATTACATTTCCATATCTCGTAAGGCAAATAGTAGTTTCATTTTCAGGAACATTACGTGACGCAGCAATTGCCACTTTTTCCATCATTGCTTTTGAGATTCCCATTGCGTTGATGGGATATGCAGCTTTGTCGGTGCTCAGGCAAATTACCTTTTTAACTTTATTGGCAATCGCGGCGTTAACGGTATTTTGAGTTCCGATAACATTTGTCTTCACTGCTTCCATCGGGAAAAACTCGCAAGACGGAACTTGCTTCAGCGCTGCAGCATTAAAAACATAATCTACGCCATGCATAGCGCCTTCAATACTTGCATAATCCCTTACATCACCGATATAAAATTTGAGCTTTTCATTTTTTAATTGAGTGCGCATGTCATCTTGCTTTTTCTCATCTCGGCTAAAAATGCGGATTTCTTTAAAATGATCTGTGTTGAGAAACCGGTGTAAAACAGCGTGGCCGAATGAGCCGGTGCCACCGGTAATAAGGAGTGTTTTTTGAGAAAACATATTATTTGAGGAATTTATGATATAGAAATGATATAGGCAGGATTGCCTGCACAAAATAAACACCGGTCAAGCTATTAGTTGTTTTAAATACTAAATAAAAAAGTAAGCTACTTCCATAATATTCTTTCTGTATAACTTTCAAACTCTTTATCTTTAGTTACAATCGTAAGATTTTCTGATAGTCACTGTGAAATAATGATTCTGTCAAAGGGGTCTCTGTGATGATAGGGAAGTTCAAGTAACTTTTGAAGATGATCAAAAGTGATTGGCAAAATATCAATGCCATTATCTGCTAAAAAATTATTTATTTTATTAAAATCGGATTTAAGCTCTATTTTCTTAAGGCTTAATTTAATGGCTATTTCCCACAAGCTTGCAACACTAATAAAACATTCATTGTTAATGTCTTTAATAGTATGGACCGCTTTCTCAGGCAAAGAGTTATCGCCATCAATAAACCAAATAAAAGCGTGAGTGTCAAGAAGCAACTCCATTACCTATAATCTTTAAAATCTTCAAGTGGCTCACCAAAATCAGAAGACATTTTAAAAAAGCCTTTCGCATATCCAAATTTGCGTTCTTTTAACTTATTTTTTGTTGTTGATTTTTGTTTAAGAAATTCAACAAAATCAGAAACTTCTTTTTTCAGGCTATCCAATAAAGATGATATTTGCGACAATAATTGAGTATCGTTCATTATTTAAAATTTAATAATAGTTTAATTTATCTCTTTGCCATAATTCTCCTTTGAAATTTTGAACAAATTTATGTTTTATGGTTGAATTGAAATTTTTTCTAACGGATGCCAACCTGCTTCTTTTCGTCACAACTAAAAAAGGGGATTTCTTTAAAATTTTCGACCCGAACTTTATCCTATCCCTCAAAACCTTTACAGCACTACCTTCAAACATTTCTTTACATTTTACTCAATAAAGATAGCGAAATTGCTCAATTGAAATACTGTTGAAAAAAGGAGCATCGCATCTATAAAAAAGCATTTTTCGGGAAAATCCTTTCAAAGGGATGTATTAAAGTTTTTTTAAATTCCCGGATTAAATTTCTCCATTTCTTTTCAAAAGCAATTTGTTCTTACAGTAAATCTACCTACCGGAAGGCAGGCAAACAAATAATCAGATTTCTTATTTCAGAAAAATAATCAGAGAGATTGTAAGTCTTTAATGGTCAACAGCTTTCCCACAATTCTTTCTGAGGTATGACCATCCCAGAGTTCAGGTATTTCACCCTTTTTCCATTCTCCGGAAAATAGTTTTTCCATCGCCGGTTTTATGGCTTTCGGATCGGTACCTAATAGTTCATTCGTCCCGATGTCAATGG
>JBDTHD010000088.1:0-3145 GCA_039937075.1 Ginsengibacter sp.
GAAGTTTTTGCAATAATGTCATCATCATTGTTATAAGCCAGGTCAACACCTACATTGCCTTCCCACTCTCCAACTAATGGAGTTAATGGCCCTAATTTTTGAGAGCCAAAAATAATTTCTTCTGACATAATTCATTTATATTATAATGCCCTTTTATGTATAAACATATATTACGAACTGCCAACATCAGCATTACCACAAAGTTGCGGAATATTGCGGGGAATTTACAAATCACGTTGCATTTTTTTGCTGAAATCATATTCCCGGGGGTAGCAAAGTTCATAGCTTGCCCGGGTGTAATTATATTTTTCTTTTATCAAAAATAAAAATCCAGCGTATTTCTTCTTTTAGCTTGTTTTAACTACCTGGTATTATAATAATAGATACTTAAATACTTTTAAACTGCCCAGCCCCTTCCCTTTCCAAAAAACGAAAGCCGGCGGCTTATTTGGCGAATAATTGATCCAGGTTTTGAAATGCTTTAAACTCCAGCGCATTGCCGGAAGGGTCTTTAAAAAACATCGTTGCCTGTTCGCCCGGTTCTCCTTCAAATCTTATGTATGGCTCGATAATAAATTCTATCTTCTGCTCTTTCAATCGTTCCGCAAGATTGTTCCAGTCCTCCATCGTAAGTACCACGCCAAAGTGAGGCACAGGCACATCATGGCCATCCACCGGGTTGCTGTTAGTTTTGTCTTGTTGCTCCGCAATGTGCAGTACCAATTGATGTCCATAAAAATTAAAGTCTACCCATTTGTCGGAAGATCTGCCTTCTTCGCAATTAAGAATGGTGTTATAAAATCTCCTGGTTTCATTGAGTTCTTTTACTGGAATGGCAAGGTGAAAAGGTTGTAAATGATGCATGGGTTTTTGTTTAAAATATAAATAAATAGACAGCGCTCTTTCGCATTCTATAAAACAGCGTTGATGGAAATTTTCTTGTCGTACCTGGTTGCGTTTCTAAATTAATTTATCTGCGAAAAATCATTTATTTGCGCCGTGCAAAGATGGCCAATTTTTAAAGAAATTTTTTATTGGCAGTCTAATGACGTGCACTATTTAATTTCTAGTGACTACCAGATTTTACCATCCGTTTTTTAGGAATTTTTCCGATTTCAGATTGCTTCATGAATTAAAATTAAAATTTCAATTCACTAAAAAGTTTTCCTTCTTTACCGCATGGACTTTTTTGTACGACAGCAAACCTCCCACTGATATTCCTAATAATATTTATACTTTACTGAATGGAATTGAGTTCCGATTCTGATGGCGGACTATTTTGGCGGCGCGCTTTACTTTTATGCTTAATAATTTTCTTAAAACAAAAATCCGAAGTATTTATTGCTTTACTGTATTCTTAGAATCCGGATGAGGCTTGCTGACAATATTTTCAGAAACCTTTTATTAAAGATGTTTTTGAACTAAAAGGCTATAGACAAATCAGGTTTGCTTCATTTTTTGGAGATACCCGCGAGCTTATTTAATCTTGTAAATTGAGCTTGCAGAAAGTATATTATAGTTGGTACGGGATCGATTAATATGAACTTAAAAGAATATTCAATATTTACCTCTTTTCTATTTCGAGGCAAAATCATTTTTGCTACACTTTTTAAAGCCGCATTGCCCTGAATATAGCGTAACGGTTTAATTTCCGATTTTATAATACTACGTTTTAATCCAGCGAGACAGGCAAGATAAGGGAAGTTTACTCCGGAGCAATAGGAACCCATTACGCTTCCCCAATAACGGGGATTTATTTCAATAAGTTTAACCTTATCTTCCTGCGCATCATACCGCAGATCGATATGAGCAATGCCGGTCCAGTTAAGCTTTTCTGCCACTTCACGTACGATATTGTAGGTATTATCGTCATGAAAAAGATCAATACCCGCGGCCCGCCTAAAGCGGATATTTCCATCAATAATACCTTTTTGGATTGTATAAGCTAATATTTTGCCATCCTCACAAAGTATGCTGCAATCAATATCATAACCATTGATAAAAGACTGGAGGACAAATTCACCGGAAATAGTACGTTCTTTCAGAAGAATTTGTAATGCATCCCGATTTTCAATCGATTCAATTCCATCTCCGCCATATCCCATGCAGGGTTTCAATAATGCGGGAAATGAAAAAGTAGAGACGGCTTCATTAAACCCCGCAGCATCTGTTTTAAATAACATTGTAGGCGGACAAGGAATTAGATTCGCTTTTAGCCATTCTGAAAGCAGGCCTTTATTATTTGCAATTTCAAATTCGCCTAAACAGGGTAAAGGTACGACGGACGTCACTTTAGACAGCGTTTCCCTGTTAGCCGACAGTAGTGAAATAGCATTTACATCAACAGGCAAAATAACATCGGGCTTTACTTTTTTAACCGTATCATAAATTGCGTCTAACCTGTTCTGGTTATTTTTTTTCTCTGTAAAACTTATGAATTTGTAACAGTATTTTGAAAACCGAATTATAGAATTAGGGTCGCTCGAAAGAACAAATACTCTAACATCTTTCATTGGTCCCAGGCATCTAAGAACATTTAATGCGTGGCCACTTTCTCCATCGGGAATTAAGACAGAAAAACGTTCTTTCGTTCTCATGTTTTTGTCAGTTATAAAAGTAAAAATAACGTAATTTTATTCAGGTTAAAATTTATTTGCATATTTATTTTAGAGACACTTTTTAAAAAGGCATTTTTTAGACAGCGAGGCTTGCCAACCATCAAAAGTTGGCAACCTTTTTTATTTTTCAGCAAAATAAAAATCAACTTAATTTATTGCTTTACTGTAATTTTAAAGCGCGGCTGACCCGACTGCGAAGGGATTTATTTATTAATTTTCAAAAATCAAAATATGAGAAAAAGAATAATTTATTTTACGGCAGTATTGGGACTACTCACCGTTTTTTATTCCTGTCAAACCAAAACCGAAACCCATCCTGCTTTTGTAAAAGTAACAGGCACGCATTTTACAGTTGATGACAGCTCCTATTATTTTGTAGGTACCAATTTTTGGTATGGAGCATACCTTGGCGCCGATACTGCTTATGGAAATCGTGCAAGGCTTATTCGTGAATTAGATCGGTTACAAAAACTTGGTGTTAAAAATTTACGCGTTGTTGCGGCTTCAGAAGAGTCTGCAGTTGCTAC
>JBDTHD010000089.1:0-26815 GCA_039937075.1 Ginsengibacter sp.
GATCGGCAATGGAAGCGGAAAGGGCAGGAAATAAATACAAACAGGTTGAATTTATGATGGATAAATTGGGCGAAGATATGGAAGGTGTAATCAGTGGCGTTTCGTCTTTTGGTTTTTGGGTAGAAACGGTGAATGAAAAGTGCGAAGGCCTTGTTTCAATAAAAGATCTCACTGATTATGATGATTTTCGACATGATGACACAGAATATGCTTTGGTGGGCATGCGTACCGGAAAAAAATTCAGGATGGGTGATAAGGTGGAGATAAAATTAGTAGCTGCGAATCTTGAAAAGCGCCAGCTTGATTTTGAATGGATTCCCGGAATCGGAAGTTTGAAGCAAAAAGCAGAGAATGCAAAGAAAAAAAATTATTCTAAAAACAGAAAATAAATAAGTTCTAAATGGGGTACGAAAAGCAGGGAGATGAAAATTCCAAAATAACTAATGAACTTCTAATAACGCCAGCTTCTACAAACAAGAACGGTCACAAAAGCAAGCTTCAATCCCTCGGAGAGCTTTCGATGATTTTTGAAGAAAAATTTAATAAAAGGCATTTTCCTGGTGAACCGAAACATTTATACGATGCGTCGCAATATTTACTAACGGTGAAGGGCAAACGAATACGTCCTGTAATGTGCCTGATGGCAAATGAAATGTTCGATGCGATAAAAGAAGATGCTTTTCATGTAGCTACAGCAATTGAATTATTCCACAATTTTACGTTGGTACATGATGATATTATGGACCGGGCACCGCTCCGGCGCGGGATGCAAACTGTGCATACTAAATTCGGAGAACCTACCGCTTTACTTGCAGGAGATGTAATGTTAATTGCTGCTTACGAAAACTTGGCTAAAATAAACAATGAATACCTGCATTCGATTTTAAATTTATTTAATTCAACTGCAAAACAGGTTTGCGAAGGACAGCAATTGGACATGGAATTTGAAAAAACAGGGCATGTAAATTTTGACGATTATGTAAAAATGATTGGCTTAAAAACATCTGTGTTATTGGCTGCCAGTCTGCAAATGGGCGCTATTTTAGGATGTGCAGGTTTGGGGAATCAACATCATCTATATGAGTTCGGAAAAAATCTTGGAATTGCTTTTCAAATTCAGGACGATTACCTGGACGCTTTCGGCGACCCGAAAAAGTTTGGAAAAAAACAGGGCGGAGATATTATGGCAAACAAGAAAACTTTTTTATGGTTACAAGCTATGGAAGCTGCTTCGCCACAGCAAAAGGACAAATTAGCTGAATTATCATCCTGTGATGATGACAACAAAATTTGGGAAGTTTTAGCAATTTATAAATCCTGCAATGTAGATGCGTGGGCAAAGGAATTACAACAAAAATATTATTCAATTGCAATGGAACATCTCGAAGAAATTGCCGTTCTCTCGGTAAGAAAAAAGCCTTTGGAAAATCTTGCGAAATATTTAATGGAGCGGGATTTTTAAGCTTCTGAAATCCCGCTCCAAATAAAGTAGTTTAGTCTATTGATTAGGATCCGGCAGCGGCCTTACCCAAATATTTCTAAAACTGATTGGGATACTTTTATCGCCATGAGCCTGCAATTTTATGGGGCATGCGCCATGTGGTTTGTAGGAAGGATGTCCAATATACAAAGTGGGTCCCTTTAATTTTACATTATTCTGAATCAATATTCCATTAAAAAATGCGGTTACTTTTGCCGGTGATTTTAAAGAGCCATCAGCGTTGAAACGTGGCGCAGTCCATATTACATCATAAGATTGCCATACGCCGGGAGGAAAATTAGCATTTACCAATGGTGGATATTGTTTGTAAACCGCTCCGGCCTGTCCATCAACATAAGTGGAATTATTGTAATTATCTAATATTTGCAATTCATATCCATCGTCTCCTTTTCCAGTTGATGCAAGAAACAATCCACTGTTGCCGCGTGCTTGTCCGGTTCCTGAAATATTCTTTGGTTCTTTCCACTCCAGGTGCAATTGATAATCCATGAAGGATTCTTTTGTTTGGATATTTCCTGACTGTTTATTTACGGTTACTATTCCATTATGCACATCCCATCCGGCTGCTTTCGTTGTGTCCTGAGTATCTACCCATTTAGAAAGATCTTTCCCATTAAACAAAATGATTGCGTCCGAAGGCGCTTCTCCACAGGTTTTTCCCGGCGTTACCACATTGGGCACCGGTGTATAATATTCTGTGTCTTCAGGTTTCATTTTTTCCTGGGCATTTACGCTTGCAATTCCGATTGCAAGAAATGTAAGCCCGGTAATCAATTTTTTGTGCATTTTTTTTATTTTTTTTAATTTAGAATCTTGCGAGTAATTTAAAGTTTATTAATCTTGGTGTCAGCCTGTTTGGAATGCTAAAAGTATCGTTGGCGAAATCTTTTATTAATTGATAAGAGATAGTATTGGCACGGTCAATAAGATTAAAAACCTCCAGGCTGGCCCAGATATTATCAAATGCGCGGAATGGGGAATGGCTGCGTCTTTGAGATTTATCGCTAAGCAATAAAGCGCTGAAACCTATATCTGCCCTGATATACGGCTCAATGATAAGCGCATTGCGATACTTTACACTGTTGGGAATATTATAACTCATGTTACTGCCGTAAATCAGGTTTAAATGTACTTTAAAATTTTTATTAGTACTTAAATAATCCTGTAAAAATAATCCCATCGTTATTAAACGGTCGCTTGGCCTTCGTATCCAGCCAACATTTGTTTTTACACTATCGGCAATAACCTGGTCTGTACTTTTAGCGCTGATCACCTCGCCTTCGGCATTTTTATAATTGTAATAAAAATCATTGTTTATATTTTCTTCAGTCCGGCTGATGCTAAGGCTGAACCAGCTTTCAGCACCTTTAACTAATTCTGTAAATAATCTTGTTTCGATTCCGGCTGCATAAGCGTGGGCATCATTTTCTCCAAAATAAGTGATTTGTAAATTATCGATATCGTAAGGATCTACATCTCGCAGAGATTTATAATACGCTTCGGTTGTGATGCGCATTGGCCGGGTTGCATTTGATAAATCGTAATCAAATCCGGCAACATATTGAAGACTTTTCTGGCTTTTTAAATTTGTATTAATAGTTCCATCCGGCCTTCTCATTTCACGGTAAAATGGAGGCTGATCATAAACTCCGGCAGAGGCTTTAAAAATAATATTCTTTTTCCAATCAGGTTTATAGCTTATCTGTGCACGCGGGCTAAGCAAAAATTGCTTGTTGAGCGCATCATAATTAAATCTTGTGCCCACTTCCAGAGCTACCTCGTTTACGCTGTGCGAAAGGTTAATATTATCCTGCAGATAACCACTGTATTTATCAATAGTAAGATTGGCGTGAGATTTCAAAACGCTGCTCAGGTTTAGCTGGTTTGGATTATAGGGTAACGAATACCCGGCGCTGTCCTGGAATTCCCATTGATTTAAATGGTCATTTATTATTGAATGGTCAAAAGAAACACCCCATTGCAAAAAATGCGTTCCCAACTTATAAGTTCCTTTATGACTGATATTATAAACGGCAATGTTCAGATCATTTCGTGCATAATTTTGAAAAACACCTGCTCCCAATGGATTTGTTATTTTGCCAAAATCGGGCTGCGTTTTATCAAAGCTTCTTTCGCCAAAAAGATAAGCGCCGGTAATATCCATATTTTCATTTTCTATGTCGCCATACCGGCTAAGCATCCATTTTAATTTTACTCTTTTATTGACATTTTGAACAAGGCTTAATCCAATTAAATTACTATTATAATTGTCTTTTTCCTGGCCGTCAAAAAATATATCGAGACCAATATTCGCGGTGAATAAAGGAGAAAAAACAGCAGTAGATTTTTGTGCGGATTCAGGTATTAGTGTAAATTTTGAACCGGAAATAATTCCCAAGGCTTCGAGTTGTAATTTTTCAGAAATTTTATAAGTGATATAAGTCTGGAGATCAGCGGCGGAAGGAATGTAATTTCCTTTCGTTTCCTGGCTGCTTAATAAATTTCTGTTGGTCTTGCTTCTTACTCCAAAAAGCCAGGAAAGTTTTTTATCTTTTGTAAGACCTTCCAAATGTAACCCTTGCTCCAAAAGGCTTACATAAACTGAACCTCCGAATGAAACGGGTTTTTTATATTGAATATCCAAAACACTGCTAATCTTATCTCCGTATTTTGCCTGGAAACCGCCGGTATAAAAATCAATATTTTTTACCAACTCAGGATTAATAAAACTCAACCCTTCCTGGTTCCCGTTGGTGATGAGATAAGGACGGTAAATTTCAAAATCATTAATGTAAACGAGGTTTTCATCATAGTTTCCGCCGCGTACTGAATATTGAGAAGTAAGTTCATTGTTGCTGCCCACCAATGTTTTTATGAGGCCTTCAACGCCGCCTGTAGCGCTGGGAAGCATCGCAGCATTTTTGGGATTTATTTTTATCAAACCGGTTTCCTTTCTTTCTTTTTCTGAGCTGATAATAACATTTTGAAGTATTTTACTACTGCGTACAAGCCTGACCGTTATATGCTCATCTTCGCTGCGGCTGAGGTAAAAATTTTTCTGTTCTTCGTTGTAACCTGAATGAGTAAAAACCAATGCAAATGCTTTTTCTGACGGAACCTGTAAATGAAAAACGCCTGAATCAGAGGAAACGATTCCGTTTTGTTTACCAAGAATGGTAATGGTTACTCCCGGCACAGGGTCTTCATTTTCGTCAATCACTTTACCTGAAACATAGGCGGTTTTCTTTTGAGAAAAAGAAGAGATAGCTGAAAAAAGAAGAAAGATGAAAACCGTTAGTCTCATAAAGTGAAGATAATATTTTAAGAAACATCCATAATGATTAAACTGATAAAACAATAATTTATTTTGGAACAAGCGCGGTTTAATTTTGAATAATAATTAATTGTTGCTGTTATAATTCTTAAACAATCTAAATGGATTTTTTGTAAGAAAAAAGCTGAGAAATAATAGGCCTTGATTATTCTCTGAAAAAGCATTTGCAGTAAACGAATAAATAATCAAGATTTTTATTTTGGTTCTGGCCTTTCACTTATAAGTCTTGGCTTTACTTTTAATTACTAAATATATTAGTATTTTTGCAGAACACCTAAGTAGAGAATGACAGCAACAAAATCAGATATTATAGTTCAGTTAAAGAAAGAGATTCTTTCCTTACAGGGTTTCAAAACAAAAGGGAATGCTGAAGTATTAAATATATTACCATCTCTTATCACAGAAGCTTTTCCCAATAGCCAATTTCCTACTGGAGCCGTGCATGAATTTCTGAGCGATACAGCAGAAGATGCGGCTACTACCTGCGGATTTGTTTCAGGAATACTCTCATCGCTGATGCATAAAAAAGGAGCTTGTATATGGATAACTTCCTCCTTATCCATTTTTCCCAATGCGCTTTCATCATTCGGTATCACGCCTGATAAAGTGATTTTTATTAACCTGAAAAAAGAAAAAGAAATCTTATGGGCAACAGAGGAAGCGCTAAAGTTTGATGGGCTTGCAGCGGTAGTCGCAGAAACAAAAGAATTGAGTTTTACGAATTCAAGACGGCTGCAACTGGCGGTGGAACAAAGCCACGTAACAGGATTTATTCTACGGTGTAACCCAAAAAC
This sequence comes from Ginsengibacter sp., assembly GCA_039937075.1. Lineage (GTDB taxonomy): Bacteria > Bacteroidota > Bacteroidia > Chitinophagales > Chitinophagaceae > Ginsengibacter. Next base: position 5,630 of record JBDTHD010000089.1, read on the forward strand.
TATTACTAGCACAGCTTGTGTTAGCCGTTGGAAAATTACTTCGCTGCAATGTCAATTGGAAGAAAATATGCCGGGCGTAGGTTTTCCACGCTGGAATGTAGAACTATTGAAAATAAGAAATGGCAAACCAGGCACATGGCAAATAGAGTTTATGGATGGGAAGTTCTACTCTGTTTATAAAACAATTGCTATTCCTCAGCTTCAACAAAAGAAAACAGGATGATATGCAGAAACGATTTGCGTCTATATGGTTCCGTTATCTTAAAACGGATTGGTTTATTCGTCGCCAGCCAAACCTGAAAGAAGTCCCTTTTGTATTGGTTACACCCGACCATGGACGAATGATGATAAGCGCAGCAAATTATGTAGCGTTAAACCAGGAAGTAACCATCGGGATGGTATTAGCCGATGCAAAAGCTATTATTCCTTCTTTGCTCTATTTCGACGACAAGCCTGAATTGGCTCCTAAATTACTGAAAGGAATTGCTGAATGGTGCATTCGCTATTCACCTGTTGCAGCCATTGACTTGCCTAACGGATTGACGCTTGATATTACCGGATGCACTCATCTATGGGGAGGCGAAGAAAAGTATTTAACGGACATCAGTAAACGCTTATCAGGATTTGGTTATCATACACGCATCGCTATCGCAGATACAGTTGGTGCTGCATGGGCTATCGCGCGTTTCGGGCGGCATAAAAATATTATTGAAAGCGGGCAACAAGCAACCGCATTGTTACCACTACCTCCGGACGCATTACGCATCGAAACAGAAATCGTAGAAAGATTAGAAAAGCTGGGGCTTCGGCAGGTAAGTAGTTTTATTAATATGCCCCGTTCTGCTTTGCGCAGGCGTTTTGGGCAACCCTTTTTAAAACAATTGGACAAGGCAACAGGGTATGAAGAAGAAACTATCCAACCGGTAAAACCCATTGAACCTTACCAGGAAAGATTGCCTTGCCTTGAACCTATCATCACCGCAATAGGAATTGAGATTGCTTTAAAAAGATTGTTGGAGATGATGTGCCATAGATTACAACGTGAAGAGAAAGGCCTGCGTATAGCTGTTTTTAAAGGGTATCGTTTAGATGGAAAAATACAACAGATAGCAATAGGCACGCACCGCCCGTCAGCAAACAGTATGCATTTGTTTAAATTATTTGAAAATAAAATTGAAACTATTGAGCCTGCCCTGGGAATAGAATTGTTTATACTGGAAGCGCCAAAAGTAGAAGGCCTATTACCTATGCAAGAAAAACTGTGGGACAATGCAGGTGGCCTGGATGATATGGGATTTTCAGAACTGCTGGACCGTATCAGTGGAAAATTTGGAGACAATTGTATTCATCGTTTTTTGCCTGATGAACATTACTGGCCCGAGCGTTCCTTTAAAACAACTTCATCCCTCACCGAAAAAACACCAACAGGCTGGAAAGCCGAAAGGCCAAGGCCGTTACAATTATTAGCAAAACCTGAACGGATAGAAGTAACGGCGCCGGTTCCTGATTATCCTCCCATGCATTTTCGCTATAAGGGAAAGTTACATAAAATAATAAAAGCAGACGGGCCTGAAAGGATAGAATCCGAATGGTGGTTACAGGAAGGGCAACACCGCGATTATTATTATGTGGAAGACGAAGAAGGCCACCGCTACTGGCTTTTCCGCTCAGGGCATTATGATGATGCTAAAACCTGGCAATGGTTTCTTCATGGATTTTTTGCCTAAAAATGGAAATTATGAATTACACAGAATTGCAGGTAACCACCAATTTCAGTTTTCTTCGCGGCGCTTCTCACCCTGAAGAATTTGTAGAACAGGCTGTAGCATTAGGTTACAAAGAAATAGCCATAACTGATAGAAATAGTTTCGCAGGAATTGTACGCGCATATTGCGCTGCCAAAAAAAATGGCATTCGCATTCTAGTTGGCTGCCGACTCGATTTATTGAACGGATTAAGCCTGCTTGCTTATCCAACTAACAGGCAGGCCTACTCGCAATTATCTAACCTCCTCACTTTAGGAAATCTCCGTGCCGAAAAAGGTGAATGTCATTTATACAAAAAAGACGTTTATCAATATTCAAAAGATGTAAAGTTTATTGTAATTCCTCCGGATAAATTAAACAGCTTGTTTGAGTTTGACGCATCATTCAGTAGTTCATTAAAAGAATATCATAAAGGTTTTGGAGACAATTTATATATAGCGGCAAGCAGGCGCTATCAGGGCGATGACAGCAAATATTTATACCAGCTTTCACAATTATCCTCCCAATTAAACATACCCATTGTAGCAACAAACGATGTACATTATCATGAATCAGGGCGCAGGCAATTACAGGATATCGTTACCTGCATCCGTGAAAAATGTACCATCTATAACGCGGGTTATCTGCTGCATCCTAATGCGGAAAGATATTTGAAAACAGAGGATGAAATGCTGCGCGTGTTCCGTCAATATCCTGATGCAATAGCGCGTACGCAGGAAATTGCGAATGCCTGTCAATTTTCATTAAACGAATTAAAATATGAATACCCCGAAGAGCTTACCACTGATGGACGCACGCCACAGGAAGAGCTAACGCATCTGGCATGGATAGGCGCCAAAGAACGTTATGCAGATTGCATTCCGGAAAAAATAAGCAATGCCATTAATCATGAATTGATTTTTATAGAGCAAATGAATTATGCACCTTACTTTCTTACGGTGTATGATATTGTTCGTTTTGCAAGAAAGCAACACATTCTTTGCCAGGGACGCGGCTCTGCGGCCAATTCAACCATTTGTTATTGCCTGGGCATCACTTCGGTTGACCCTACCAAATTTGATTTATTGTTTGAACGGTTTATTTCTTCAGCACGAAATGAGCCACCTGATATTGATGTAGATTTTGAGCACGAACGAAGAGAAGAAGTGATGCAATATGTGTTTCAGAAATATGGACGCGACAGAGCCGCTATTGTAGCTACCGTTACCCAACAGCATCAGAAAGGTTCCATCAAAGATGTGGGCAAAGCAATGGGATTATCTGTTGATACCTTGAATCGTTTATCAGGTTCTCTCTGGGAATTCACAGATGAATGGTTCGAGGGAAAAAGATTACAGGAACAAGGCCTTAACCCGGATGACAAACATTTAAGAAAAGTATTGCAACTTACCCGCGAGTTCATGGGCTTTCCGCGCCAACTCGGCCAGCATACCGGAGGCTTTGTTATTACCAATGGAAAACTGAGCGGCCTCTGCCCTATCCTAAATGCGCGCATGGCCGGCCGCACCTGCATTGAATGGAACAAAGACGATATTGACGCGCTCGGCTTCATGAAAATAGATGTACTTGCATTGGGCATGCTTACTTGTATCCGCAAGGCTTTTGATATTGCAAAAGAGAATTACGGCCTTGAACTAACACTGGCGAATATACCGCAAGACGACGCGGCTGTTTATGAAATGATTTGCCATGCAGATACCATCGGCGTTTTTCAGATTGAAAGTCGGGCGCAGCAAAGTATGCTGCCAAGGCTCAAGCCTAAATGCTTTTACGACCTCGTGATTGAAGTAGCTATCGTAAGGCCGGGGCCTATACAAGGCGATATGGTGCATCCATACCTGAGAAGAAGGAATGGTGAAGAACCCATTGAATATCCGTCTAAAGAACTGGAAGATATTTTGGGCAGAACGCTGGGAGTTCCTCTGTTTCAGGAGCAGGCAATGAAAATAGCAATAATAGCGGCAGGCTTTACGCCGACTGAAGCAGACGAATTGCGGCGAAGCATGGCCACCTTTAAAGCAAAAGGTATGGTAACAAAATTCCAGGAAAAACTTATCAAAGGAATGATGAAAAATGGATACACGCTTGAATATTCGCATCGCGTTTTTAAACAGTTAGAAGGTTTTGGCAGTTATGGTTTTCCTGAAAGCCATGCGGCCAGTTTCGCGCTACTGGTATATGTTTCGTCATGGCTTAAATGTTATTATCCGGATGTATTTGCATGTGCCTTACTCAACAGTATGCCAATGGGTTTTTATCAGCCTGCACAAATAATTATTGATGCAAGAAAACATGGTGTGGAAGTAAAACCAGTGGATATTAATTATTCAAACTGGGATAATAAATTAGAAGAACAATCAGGTAAATATTGCTTATTGCGCTTAGGTTTCAGGCAAATAAGGGGACTAAAGCAAGAGGATATCAATCTTCTTTTATCTAACAGAAAAAAAATGTACGCCACCATCAATGAACTTCGTGATATTAAATTGCCGGATGCCGCTTTGGAAAAATTAGCGGATGCTGATGCATTCAGGTCTATCGGGCTTGACCGCCGGGAAGCTTTGTGGGAAGTAAGCACCAAAGACCGCCCTGTAGCGCTTTTCACCGGGCAACTTTCGCCGGAGGCGAAAGAAGAAAAGAAGCTATCCCTTCCCGTTATGACGAAATCTGAACACGTCGTATATGATTACGTCACCACTTCATTGTCTTTAAAAGCCCATCCTGTAAGTTTTATAAGAGAAAAAATGGACCAGCTTCATATTACACCAACCCAACAATTATGCAAAGGAAAAAACGGAGATTTTGTAAAAGTCGCAGGTCTTGTGCTGGTGAGGCAACGGCCCGGAACCGCCGGAGGCATTTGCTTTATGACCATTGAAGATGAAACGGGATTTTCCAATCTTGTCATTTTCCAAAACCTGTTTGAAAAATTTAGAAAAGAAATATTGCAGTCAAAATTAATAATGGTGGAAGGCACCTTGCAAATTGAGGGCGAAGTGATACATGTGATTGTAAAGCGTTGTCATAATATTTCAAAACTATTGCGGCATCTTACTCCTTCAGAAAATGAAAATGTTTCCGTGACAACATTGTCACGCGCTGATGAAAAATCTATCCCGACACATGTGCTCGCTAAAAGAAGCAAAGAAAAGAGAGTTACACAGGGTAACATTTTTCCTGAAGCAAGGAATTTTAAATGAAGTCTTTTTTAAAAATTCTTGCACCACATATTTCTGTAGTTTTAGAATCAAAACTGAATTATAGTAAACGAACAAATATTGAACATTTTTATTTTTCAATTACTAATTCTCTCATCCAAATGGCCATTCTTTTTGAATTTTTGCTTTTATAAAATATACAATCGCTCCCAAAAATATTACCAGTAAACCGCTCAACATTAATTTGGTCCCGGTAGAAATAAGAATAAAAAACCACATGCCAATCGCCACTATAACAGGCAATGGAAACAATGGCATTTTATATGGGAATTCTGAAGAGTTTCTTTTTTTACGTAAAATTAGTAACCCAACTGCCTGCCCGATAAACTGAATCATAATTCGCATCGCAAGAATGGCGCTGATGGTTTCGCTTAATTTAAAAAGCATGCTAAAAATAAAAGCCAACCCTCCAAGGAATAACAAAGAAACGTAAGGGAAATTTTTTGTAGGATGAAGCTTTGCAAATATCTTAAAAAATTCCCCATCGGCAGCAGCTGCATACGGGATGCGGCTATAGCCTAGCGTTGCAGAAAAAACAGATGCAAATGCAACCCATAAAATAAGGCAGGTAACAATGATTGCTGCGTTATGACCAAGCAACGTTTCCATAAATTCACTGATCACAAATTCGCTGTCTTTTGCTTGTTGCCATGGAATCACACTTACCACACTAACATTCATAAGGAGATATAAAACAGCAATGCCAATAATGGAAACAAAAATGCTACGCGGAATATTTTTTGATGGATTTTTTATTTCACTTCCCAGGTGGCAAACATTATAGTACCCCAAATAGCTATAAACAGATTTGACACTGGCAAAACCAATAGCTGTGACAAAAGCATAGTCAACATTTAAACCTGAATTAATATTTCTTATTGGAAATAAAAAGTTGCCATGCAATATTCCGCCACCAATAATCCAGAACATGGTAACGATTACACCGCTCCATAAAAAGACACTAATCTTGCCGATTGCATCAATTTTCCGGTATAATAAAATTACAATAAGAACTACCACGCCGCCACTCACCAATTTTTCTGTCAAAGGATTAAGAGGTAATAAAAAAGAAAAATATTTTGCAAAGCCTATTGCCGCAGAAGCTATTACCAGCGGCGCTTGTATCATCGTTTGCCATACAAATAAAAAGCTCATCATTTTACCGGCGCTTTTTTTCCCATACGCCTCTTTTAAAAAATTATAACTGCCACCCGCTTGAGGGAAAGCTGCTCCTAATTCACTCCAAACCTGTCCGTCAACTATTGATAAAAATGCGCCGGCAATCCAGGCATATAAAAAATAAGGCCCGTTCATCATCCCTATTACCATGGGTAAAGTGATGAATGGACCAATGCCCACCATGTCCGTCATATTAATTGCAGAAGCCTGCCACAAACTGAGACTTCTATTCAGTTCAGCCATAATAAAGTTGAATGAAATTTGCTGTGATCCAATTAAAAAAAATTCAATTTAGCGATAAAAATACAATCAAATACAGAACCAGTTTAATTCCCCAATGCCGTAATGAAAACGTTATTTTTCAGAATCATTTTCATTAAAAAAAGTTGGTTTACTATTCTTTTTTACATTTGACAAAATTTGCAAAATGCTAAACAGAAGAAAATTCTTACAGCTTTCAACATTATCCGCTCCTTTACTTTCTCTAAAAAATATAGCTACTAACGGTAAGGCACAGACGAAACCAATTGTTGTTTCTACGTGGAATAATGGAAAACAAGTTAATGAAGAAGCCTGGAAAATATTATCTAAAAATGGTCGTGCTTTAGATGCCGTGGAAGCAGGCGCGCGCTATGTAGAAGATACTATCGATTGCTGCATTGGCCTCGGTGGCTATCCTGACCGCGATGGAATTGTAACACTCGATTCTTGCATCATGGATGAAAATGCCAATTGTGGTTCAGTAGGCGCTATTGAGCGTATTAAACACCCGGTTTCTGTAGCAAGAAAAATTATGGAAACCACACCGCACATCATGTTAGTAGGAGAGGGGGCGCAACAGTTTGCTATAGAAAATGGTTTTGAAGAACAGCCGCAGGTGCTTTCTGAACCGGCAAGAGAAGCTTATGAAAAATGGTTGAAAAAAAGCGAATACAAGCCTGAAATAAATATTGAAAACAAAGATGCCGTTGATAAAAGCAAAAAAGGAAACGGCCCTTTTGCGCCACCTTTTTTTGATGACGGTTCTGTAAATCATGATACCATGGGGTTGGTTGCAATAGACATGTCAGGAAATATGAGCGGCGCTGTAACTACGAGTGGAATGGCTTTTAAAATTCATGGACGCGTAGGTGATTCGCCAATTATTGGTGCAGGGCTTTTTGTGGATAATGAAGTAGGCGCTGCTACGTCTAGCGGAATGGGCGAAGAAGTAATGCGGATTTGTGGAACACACGTGGTGGTAGAATATATGCGCCAGGGTTTTTCGCCTGAAGTTGCCTGCCGCAAAGCGATAGAGCGAATTATCCATCGAAGTGTGGAAAAAGCAAAGGCCGTACAAGTTGGATTTTTAGCGTTAAATAATAAAGGCGAATACGGCGCTTATGCGATTCAAAAAGGATTTGTATTTGCTGTAAAAAGTGACGGCGAAGAAAAAATATATCCCGCAAAATATTTTTATGATTTAGGAGTAACATAGAGGGAGGTTTAGAAGAGTTTAGAAAGTTTAGATGGGGTTAGAAAATTTAGAAAAGTTTAGAAGAGTTTGGAAGAGCTTGGAAAGTTTAGAAAATTATACACTCTAAATATCATTCCAAAAATGGAAAATAAATTAGAAATAATCGGTTTTAATATTGAAAGTTGCGTGGCTGCCCAGGAAGCAGGTGCAGACAGAATTGAGCTTTGTGCTTCTCCTGGAGAAGGCGGTACCACTGCTTCTTATGGACTTATAAAATCAGCTAGGGAAAAACTTCACATAGATCTTTATGCAATGGTTCGTCCACGTGGAGGAGATTTTTTATATGATGATGATGATTTTGAAATGATGAAAATAGACGTGGAATTTTGTAAAAAATCAGGCTGCGATGGGATAGTAACAGGAATATTAACTACCGACGGAAAAGTCGATAAAAAAAGATGTAAGCAATTAATTGATCTTGCCTATCCTTTGGAAGCTACTTTTCACAGAGCTTTTGACCGCGTTAAAGATCCGATCGAAGCTTTGGAAGAAATTATCGATTTGGGCTTTGAAAGAATTTTAACTTCAGGATTAAAACCAAAAGCGGTTGAGAGCACAGCATTACTTGCAGAGTTAATAAAGAAGGCTGACGGAAGAATTGTCATCATGCCGGGATCCGGAGTTATTGCCCAAAATATTATTTCTATTGCTGAAGCTACCGGCGCTAAAGAGTTTCACAGTTCTGCCTCTGTTTCAAAAGGAAGCCTTATGGAATATGCCAATTCTGAAATGAATGAAAATTTAAACCACATTTCTGTAAATAAAGACGCAGTAAAAAAAATGAAGGAATTATTAAATGAGTTCAGAAAGAATGAAAAAGAATAATTCATCCAAAACAATTTCCATTTTGAGATATGGATTTGCGAAAACAAATATTACAGGAACACACCAAAGCCAACTGCCAAAAAATAATTGATTGGGTCGGTAATGATATTTCCAGGTTCAATCAGCTTTTCAATTTATTTTTAAATGATGAATATAGAATAACCCAGCGGGCCGCGTGGCCAATGAGCTATTGCGCGATTGCCCATCCGGAATTAATGAAAGATAATTTTGAAAAACTCATTAAAAATTTAGAAAAACCGGGAATACACGATTCTGTAAAACGCAATACAGTAAGGCTTTTACAGCAGATAAATATTCCGTTACCATATGAAGGTCCTGTAATGAATTTATGTTTCCAGTTTGTAGAATCGCCAAAGGAAGCAGTAGCCATAAAAGCATTTTCATTAACCATACTTGGAAATCTATCCAAAAAATATCCTGAAATTATCCCGGAAATAAAATTGCTTATAGAAAATCAGTTGTCTCAGCAAACTGCAGCTTTTAAACAACGAGCCAAAAAATTATTGAATGAAATTCAACAACGATAAATTCTAATTCAAAATATAATAAAATTTAAATAACAAATTCGCAGTACAATGCCGATTTGGAAATTAATACAACAATCTGACTTTAATCGTATCCCTCACGTCTTTTAATAATTCAAGCGCTTCTCTCGAAAGACTTTTGTTGACGTCCAAAACCACGTAACCAATTTCATCATTTGTTTTTAAATACTGGCCAAGGATATTAATCTTGTGTGAAGAAAGCTGTGTGTTTATTTCTGACAATACGCCCGGAACATTTTTATGAATATGCAAAATCCGGTGGGTATTTTCATGAAGAGGAAGATTCAAAGGAGGAACTGTATGAGACCCGGTGGTAATTCCTTTTTCTAAAAAATTAAATAATTTATTACTTACATCTTCCCCAATGTTTTGTTGCGCTTCCTCAGTAGATCCACCAATATGTGGGGTTAAAATAACATTGCTCAATCCTTGTAAAGGTGTTTCAAATGCTTCCCCGTTTTTGGCAGGTTCTTTCGGATAAACATCAATTGCGGCACCACTCAGGTTATTTTTTTGCAACGCAATTCTCAACTCATCGAGGTCAACTACTTTTCCCCTAGCATAATTTATAAGGATGCTCCCTTTTTTGAAAAAAGGAATATTGCTTGCATTAATTAAATTCCTGGAGGAAGGGACATCCGGTACATGAAGCGTAACAATGTCCGCTTGTTTTAAAACGTCTTTCAAAGTTTTTTTACTCTCAGCATTTCCCAACGGCATCTTTGTTTCCGTATCATAAAAAATAACTTTCATTCCAAAAGCTTCTGCGAGTACGCTTACCTGTGACCCTATATTTCCATAGCCAACAATTCCTAGCGTTTTGCCGCGCAATTCATGGCTTCCTGTAGAATCTTTGAGCCATGTTCCTTCATGAGCCGATTTATTTTTATCTGGTATTCTTCTAATAAGGAAAATGGAAGAAGCGATGACTAATTCAGCTACGGAACGGGTATTGGAATAAGGCGCATTAAAAACAGCTACACCATGATTGGTAGCATCTTTCAAATCAACTTGGCTTGTCCCGATACAGAAACATCCTATGGCCTGCAATTTTTTTGCATTCTTTAAAACCTCGGCTGTTATTTTCGATTTGGAGCGAATTCCTAACAGATGAACATTTTTTATTTCTTTAATTAATTCACTTTCAGTCAGTGCTCCTGTTAATCTTTTTACGGATGTATAACCTGCTTCTGTGAATCTTTCGGCGGCAGCTTTGCTAATGTTTTCCAAAAAAAGAATATTTATTTTTTCTTTAGGATAGCTGGTAACTTTTTTCTCTGGCATTTTAAAATTGTAATGTAATATTGCAAATATAACTCCTTAATCCTTGAATTTTTTTTGATGAGAATTAGATTTTTTTTTGCGGTACTTATTATTTTATTTTTTTTCATTTCTTCATGCAGTTCAGGAAGCGTTAAAGTAAAACCTCCTGCTTCGGACACAATAGGATACGTAGCGCCCAAACCCGGCGACATCCCTCCGGAAAAATTAGATCTTTATAAAAATGAAGTTGAGAATTTTTATAACAGTAAATTATTGCAATCCGGCTTTAACGGCGGAATCCTTGTTGCAAAAAAAGGTCATATAATATTTGAAGCTTACCACGGGTTTTATAATCTCAGGAAAAAAGATTCCCTTACCAGGCGCAGCGCTTTTCATATCGCTTCGGTTTCAAAAACTTTTACGGCGATGGCTACTTTAAAGCTGGCGCAAATGGGGAAACTTTCTATTGACGACGATGTAAAAAAATTCTTTCCTGCTTTTCCATACGATAATGTGAGGGTAAAAGATTTGTTGAGCCATAGAAGTGGATTACCCAACTATCTTTATTTTATGGACAAATTAGGCTGGGATAAAAAGAAACATTGTACTAATCAAGACGTTCTTGATTATTTAATAAAATTTAAACCGCCGGCTACTAAACCCAACACTCATTTCACTTATTGCAATACCAATTATGCGTTGCTGGGTTTAATTATTCAAAAAGCCTCAGGAGAACCTTTTTCAGACTTTTTGCAACAGAAATTTTTTATGCCGCTAAAAATGAACGACACTTATGTATGGAATATAAGTGACAGCGCCACCGCAATGCCTTCTTATGATGACCGTGGCCGGCCGGAAGCCTTTACATTTTTAGACTGCGGATTTGGTGATAAAAATGTTTACAGTACACCAGAGGATCTTCTTAAATGGGACCAGGCCTTATATACCAACGAAATTTTCTCAAAAGAGACACTTGAAAAAGCGTTTACGCCTTATAGTAATGAAAAAGCCGGTATTAGAAATTACGGGTATGGATGGCGAATGAATGTGTATCCGAATGGAAAGAAAGTCATTTATCACAACGGCTGGTGGCATGGTAATAATGCCGTTTTTGTCAGGATGATACAGGATTCTGTAACCATCATTGTGTTGGGCAATAAATACGATCGAAATATTTATATGGCTAAGGACATGGAAAAGTTTTTTGGCGGTGAAGATTCTCCGGGCGCTGAAGAAAACCAGGAAATGTCAACTGAAGAAACGCCATCAACAGAACATTCAACTGCACACGCAAAAAAAGTAGTTTCTGTAAAACATCATCACAAATCAGCTAAAAAAGCGGTTACTAAACGCCGAAGATAGCCATGCGTTTAGGTTCAATTTCCTAGTAAATCAACTAATAAGATGGATTTTTATTTTGAGATCCGGTTATTTTTTAAAAACTAACAGTTATTTTATTAGGGATGAATATCCATTTCATATTTCTTTATTCCTTCAATCCGATTTTTTTCTCTTGGTAAACAAACAAATAGGTCGTATTTTTCTTTTCATTTTTTGAGAAAAATTGCTTTCGTGTAATCATTAAGGTTATATCCCGTTTTTCAATTACAGCGACGTTAAAAGCAATAGCCAGTAAACCAACAAATAACTCATATTTCTGTTTTCGGCTGGACATTGCTAAACCTGATATTTTTTAAAAGCGCAATTACCGTAAATACATATCTACTTAAGATGGGGATTTTTATTTTTTAGTTTTTGTAATAATAAAATTTTTATTTTTTTATTATGTAGAACGCATAAACCGCAAGAGATTAAGGGAATAACAAGGTTTTAATTTATTAATGGAATCAAACATCAGAAGCGATTTCATTAAAAATAAATTCTTACAAACACTGAAATGTTACTTTAAAAGGTAAAATGCACTTCATTTTTGCGGTTTTTAGCAGAAGAATAAAAAAAAATATTGCTGAATCTGCGTTTTTAATTGTTTTTGTTATAAGTTTGTTAACGTACAAACGAAAACGAATGCTGAAAGATGAGAGAAAAGCTTTTATTCTTCACCAGGTAAATCTTCATAACAAGGTACTGTCTGGTGACTTGAGTAGACAGATCAAAGTGTCAGATGATACAATACGTAGGGATATTCAGCAACTGGCCGATGAAGGAAAAATAATAAAGTTTCACGGAGGAGCATTATCTCCATCATTTCATAATAACCACTCACCTTCAAATGATGTATACGCTTATAATCAAAAAAAGATAATTGCCCAAAAGGCGATTTCGATTATAAAGGATGGGATGTTTATTTTGACAACTGGTGGAACCACTATTATTGAGATGGCAAAGGTGTTGCCGCCTAAGCTTCACGCGACATTTATTTCAGGAAGCATACCGGCGCTTGCTGAATATATTGTTCATCCAAACATTGAAGTGATTGCTATTGGAGATAAGATTTCGAAAGACTCCAAAATAACAGTTGGTTCAGACGCCATTTCAAGAATTAAAGAATTAAAAGTGGATTTGTGCATTTTAGGAATTTCCGCTATTAATCTTGAAACCGGGGTTTCTGATAACGACTGGGAAGTTGTTCAAATAAAAAAGGCAATGATAGAATCCTCAAAAAAAATTGTCTGTTTAACTATTTCAGAAAAAATTAATTCGAGACAACCATTTCAGGTGTGCGACAGTAAAAGAATAAATACGCTGATAACTGAATTGTCGCCAAATGATGAAATATTGTCGCCTTATGTAAATGCGGGCATCCAGGTATTGTAAAAAAAATATAAAAAATGCTTTTGCCTGAAACCTTTAAAATAGAAAGCGCACGTTAAAATTAAAAAATATGAAATCAGCGAAAAGCAAAATAGCATCGCAATTCTTAAACAGAATTTATTATAAACCAACATTTAAAATTTTCGCTATGAGAAAATTAATAACAGCTCTTCTGGTATTATTTTTATTGCAATTGAGCCAGAAAACATTTGCACAGGAAAGGACTATTTCGGGAAAGGTCCTTACTGAAGACAATTCGCCCATGGCCGCTGCAACTGTTGAAGTAAGTTCCACAAAAGCAGGCACGAAAACCGATGTAGACGGAAACTTTTCTATCAAGGCCAGCACTGGTGACGTTCTTTCTTTCAGTGCTGTTGGTTATCGTACACAAAAAGTAACCGTAGGTGCCTCATCCACCGTTTCAGTGCATCTTGCGCGTCAAAACGCGATATTAAATGAGGTGGTGGTAACCGCAATGGATGTTAAAAGGAACGCCCGGGAACTTCCTTATTCTGCTCAAAGCGTAAGTGGCTCTGAAATAGCCAAAACACAACGTGACAATTTTGTAAATAGTCTGGAAGGAAGAGTGTCAGGCCTTACCGTGACTCCGACAAGTGGTGTGGCGGGCGCTTCTTCATCCATCGTGCTGAGAGGTTTTAATACCTTATCTGGAAACAACCAGCCATTATTTGTGGTCGATGGTATTATTCTTGACAACTCTACATTAAATTCCAATTCGCAGGGAGGGTCAGGCATAGGGCTTGCGTCCGATTTGCCCAACAGGAATACTGATTTCACCAATCGTATTGCGGATTTGAATCCAAATGATATTGAATCAATAACTGTTTTGAAAGGACCCGAAGCTACAGCGCTATATGGTAGCCAGGCGGGTTCAGGCGCAATTATAATTACCACCAAAAAAGCCAGGGATACAAAAGGTAAAATAAGAATTACGTATGACGACAATTTCCGTTTACAAACAATCACCCGTTTCGCAGCGGCGAATTATCAATTTGGCCCTGGTGTAAATGGTGTGCCTACCGCTCCTCCGGCAGAAGGACAATATACTTCTTTTGGCCCACCGCTGCCAGCAAACGCTACGTTATATGATAATCTTCATCATTTTTATCAAACGGCTTTTTCCCAAACCCATAGCCTTGCATTGGAGTTCGGTGGAAAAGTTTCTTCCTTCCGTTTTTCCGGACAATATTTAGGTGCTACAGGAGTGGTACCACATAATGACTATACAAAATACAATTTCAAACTTTCTAATACTACAAAGATTGGAAAGTACATAAATATAGCACCAACAATTTCCTACATTAGCTCAGACAATTCACAACCATTAAAAGGCGAAGATTCTTATCTACTCGATCTTTATGTATGGCCAGGCACGAATGATATACGCAATTATGAAGATCCCCAAGGCAATAAATTGTTAGTATATGGAACTTCCTATAATGGTGATTTTGACAATCCACTCTGGAGCGCGAAGAACAATACCTCCGGCGATAAATTGGACAGGGTAATCGCCACAATGAGTATTGACATCCATCCTTTTTCATGGTTGACATTAGCAGGGAGGTTCGGGTATGATACTTATAAGGACAACGGTTATTTGTTTACCGCTCCTGAATCTTACTATTTAAGTGCTGGGCAGGGAGGCACTTTAGACAATTATTACAGAACGTACAAAGGTTATAATCACACAATCACAGCTACAGCATCTAAAAAGTTTGGTGATTTTGCACCCAGGCTTATGGTTGGAACCATGTGGCAGGATTACGAAACAGATCAATATGCAATTACAGGGAATAATCTGATTGATTCTACCAGCAAGGATAGCAGCAATACTTTGCCAGCTTCACGTGTTCGTTTGCTTCGCAATAATAACGGCTTGCCTAATTTAAATATCTTAAGGGAAATAGCTTATTTCGGAGAAGCAACAATCGGGTATAAAAATTTAGCTTTCCTTACCGGTTCACTTCGTTTCGAATCAGCTTCCACTTTGCCGGCTAAAAACAGGAATTATAGTTATCCGGGCGCTGGATTAAGTGTTATCCTTTCAGATATATTTCCGGGTATAAAAAGCGGAAACATCTTTAACTATATAAAGTTGAGAGGTTCTCTCGCCAATACAGCCCGGTTAAATAGCCCTTATTCCAATCAATCTGTTTTTGTAAATAATCAGTATAGTTCGGCTGTTCCTTCGTATTCTTATGGATATATTAATGCGAATGAGAACCTGGTACCTGAACGACAAAAAACGTATGAAATAGGAACCGAGATGAGACTATTTAATAATTCCTTGTCCATAGATGCAGCCTATTATAACACACTCGCGCTTGACCAGATAAGCGAGGGCTACAGAGCCAGCTACGCTACGGGATTTATCCTGAACACGGGGAACGTTTCTTCTTTACGTAATGAAGGAATAGAAGTGAGTGTGGATGTTTCTCCTATCAAGAAGAAAGATTTTAATTGGGACATCCGGTTTAATTTTAATCACATGTGGAGCAAAGTGCTGGAATTGCCACTGGCTATAGGAAAAGACAATGATTATTATAATTCTGATACATGGCTCTATGGAAATATAAGGGGCGGATTGGTCAGAGGCCATTCTACAGGAAGCATTACTGGCTACGGCTATGCAAGAAATAATGCCGGACAAGTTTTAATAAATCCCACCACAGGACTTGCCATAACGGACCCAACATTTAAGATTAGAGGAGACAGGACTCCTGATTTTACTTTGGGTACAATAAATACTTTCAGGTACAAAAACTGGAACCTAAGCTTCCTATGGGATTTAAAAGTAGGTGGCGATATTTTTAATGGAACAGATGAGTATTTAACTAATTTAGGAAGAAGCGAACGCACCTCTAATCGCATGACTCCTATAATAGTGCAAGGTGTATTAAAAGATGGATTTGAAAACACCGCCAATCCTACCAAAAACACAATCGTAGTAGTTCCGTACTATACTAATACTTATTATACTACTTTACCGGATGAAGAATTTATCCAGAGAAACGTAAACTGGCTTAGGCTCAGAGATATAACCCTAAGCTATACTTTACCTGAAAAGACAATAAAGAGTATCCATTTTATTCAGGACCTCAGCGTGTTTGTTACAGGGAATGATTTGGTTTTACTTACTAATTACACAGGTGCTGATCCAGCTGTAAACGGAAATAATCCCGGAACCAACGGAGTAGGAAGTTTTGGATTTGACTTTGGTAACGCTCCTACACCTTTGAGCCTGAGTTTTGGATTAAGGGCTAATTTTTAAAAAATAAAAAACGATCTTATTAAATAAATCAATTATGAAAAATAAAATCTTTAAATTACTGCTGCTGTTTTGCATAGCTGGTATAGCTCTTACTCTCCCGTCTTGTAAGAAAAAAATAGATGAGGCGTATCTTAATCCCAATGCCTCAGTAGTAGAACCGGTCGAATCTATCTTACCTAGTGTAATTGGGGGAATGTTCTATTTTTATTCATCTAATGGTACTACATTCGGTGTCCAGTTAGACGGAACCTATATTGGAAAATATGTTCAATATTGGGGACAACAGGCAAATAGAGAACAATATGGTGAAATGGGCCCGGCTACGGGAGGCAGCGATGCTACCGGTTCTGTTTGGGGATCTGTATATTATGCCGGTGGTCAAAATATTAATAAGATAATCCAATGGGGAACTGAGCAGCAAAAATGGGATTATGTCGGCGTGGCCTGGGCCATCAGGGCGTGGGGATGGCTGACACTTACCAATGAATATGGAGACGCGATATTGAAGGAAGCATTCAATACCAGTCTTCAGCAATTTAATTATGATCCGCAACCAGACTTTTATGATAGCTGCCGCGCTATTTGTTTCAGGTCATTAAGTTTTTTAAACAGAACTGATGGAAATGCAAGCCAGGCAAATCTTGCCAAAGGGGATGCATATTTATATAATGGTGATGTCAGCAAATGGAAAAAGTTTGTGTATGGCATATTGGCCCGGTCGTATAATGATTTAAGCAGCAAGGATATTTACAATTCCATGGGCTATGCTGATTCAGCTATTAAATATTGTGACTTGTCGCTGGCAACCAATGACGATGACGCTCTTGGAAAATTCGCTGGCGGCGCACTTTCGGCTACTAATAATTATTATGGACCTTATCGCGCAAACGTTGGAACCTACAGGCAGGGAGCATATATCGCAGACCTGATGTCAGGGTTAAACACCACTTTTAATGGGATTATGGATCCGCGTACACCGTATCTGATGCGTGAAAATGCAAATGATACTTATAAAGGATTCTATCCATGGAGTGGTTCTCAAAACGTATCCGGAAGCGATTATCCTCAAAATTTTTGGGGCAATCCAACAGCGACTTCTACTTCAGGTTCGGTGGATAACAGTCGTTATATTTTCCAAAATACAGGCCCGTGGCCTTTGATGACCGCATCAGAAATTCAATTTACAAAATCCGAAGCCGCTTTTCACAAGGGCGATAAAGCTACTGCACTGGCTGCGTACAAAAAAGGTATCAGTCTCGATTTCGATTTGCTGACTTCTACTTACCCTCAAAATATTCCAGCAGGACTTGAGCTAACACCACAAACTGAAGCAGCTTATTTGGCTAATCCTGAAGTGGTACCTGCTGATCCGACTGGCCTTACTTTGAGCCAGATAATGTTGCAAAAATACATTGCACTATATGGATGGGGTACTCAACAAACGTGGGTCGATATGCGTAAATATCATTACACAGATATAGACCCTTCTACGAGCAACCAGGTATATACTGATTTTACGGTTCCACCGCCAGATTATATGTTTATCACTAACAATAACAAACCAGTTTACCGTTTCAGGCCAAGATACAATTCTGAATATTTATATGATGTTCCTGAATTGACAAGGATCGGAGCGTTGGAATTGGATTACAACACAAAAGAAATGTGGTTTTCTCAAAAATAATTTAACCCTGTCTGCCGACAGGCAGGCGTAAAAATTGATAAGAATGAAAAAATATATTTTAATTGCTACTGTAATTCTATCAACATTTTTGATTGAATTATCCTCTTGTAAAAGAGATTATAAGTTGTTAGATCCTGTTCAGACTACTGATGGAATGTCTTTTCTTGCCATTATTGATGCCTCTCCTAATTTCTCGCTTATTTTTGGGCAACCAGATTCTTTCAATGTTTTTATTAACGGAAAAAAGATTTCCGGATTTACAGCTACAGCCCACGATCCTTACATGTCGTTCGGTTCTACGTTTCCATCTACCACTTCCGGGTTCGGATACATTGCTGTTCCGTCCGGACCTCAACAAATTAAACTAACAGTTTCCGGAGTAAATAATTCAGATTCAATACCTATTGCGACATTTAATAAAACATTCGAATCAGGAAAGCAATATACGTTCATGATAACGGATAATATCAAATCAGATCGGGATTCCTCACAGATTTTTGTGGAAGATGATTACACTTTTCCACCAACAACTGGATATTATAATCTGAGATTTATCGATGCAGTCGTGGATGATACCGCTGCTGTTGATTTATATTCCTATGTAACTAATAGCGCGATTTACAGCAACGTACAACCGGATGGCCTCACGGGTTTTACCCAGTTTGGGGCTAATCTTCAAACCACAGATACATTTTATGTAACACGTCACGACCCCGCTGCGGATCATGCCAACACGCCTCTTTCAGGCAGGACGGTATTGGCAAAAATGGCGTTCCAGGCAGGAACCCAAAAATCATATACGGTGTATTTCCGTGGCGACATTGACAGTACATCAAAAGCTAAAATGCCTGGCCTATCTTTTTACAGGCATAAATAAATTTGAAAACACTTTAAAAAAAAATTATGAAAACATTCTTAATTATGATTTTCTCTTTGTTCCTGGTGGCGCAGTCTGCCAGCGCACAAACAACAATTGATACGTCGGCCGCTCCTTCTGAAAGCTCGTACTATGATGGTCCGGCTAATACGGTTTTTGCTCCTGGGGTTTTATTGAAATTGCGTTCAAAAAGTTTTTATGAAATAACAGGCAAAAACAAATACGCAAACAAAATTGCCAATCCAACGGTAAAAGTTTACAAAGAGAAGAAAAGGAAATATCTTTTATCGATACAGGGAATTCAGGAACCAATATCCGCAGTAAAAGTGCCGGACGTCATAGAAAGTAAGATTGATGGGGATTTCAGGGGATGGGATGGCACAACTACGTTTAAATTACTGAACGGGCAGGTTTGGGTTCAGGACGAAATAAAAACGATGTTTCATGACGCCATTTTCCGACCCACCGTTTACATTTACCAGGCAGATGACGGGTCTTATAAAATGAAGGTTGAAGGAGTTGATGAAACAGTGCAGGTTAAACAGCAATAAGTTTTTTTTCTCATATCAAGTATAAAGGCTACCCGTTGAGGGTGGCTTTTTTTTTAAAAAGCATTAATCAGCCATCGAAAAGACTTGCCACTAATGGGATAAAAACTGTCAAATTATTTGAATTTTATTCATACCTTTTATAGTAAACCCACAAATAATAATGATTTTTGTTTTTAATAAAAAGGATTTTTTTAGATTTGTCAATATCAATCCAATTAGATCAAAATTCACGAGAATTTTTTTATGTAAAAAATATTTAACCAAAATAAATACTTTACAATTATGAAATTAGCAATTCTTGGTTCGGGATTTATTTCGCGTTTTTATGCAGATGCTTTAATCGGCCAGCGCAGAAAAGATGAGATTGTCACTGTTTACAGCCGTACATTATCAAATGCACAAAAGTTTGCCGGCGATTATAAAGTGTCTCATTATACGGATAATATTGAAGATTGTGTTTCGCATAAAGACGTAGATGCGGTAATCATTGGCTTATCTAACGACATGCACCTGGAAGCCGTGCTGGCGTGCGTGGCAGCGGGAAAGCATGTATTGTGTACTAAACCTCTTGGACGAACCGCAAAAGAAGCCTACCAAATGCTGCAGGCTGTTGAAAAAGCAAATGTGATGGGCGGATATCTTGAGGATTTAGTGTATTCTCCTAAATCTCTAAAATCATTAAAAATGATACAGGGCGGAGCTATTGGTGAAGTGATTTGGGCAAAAAGCAGGGAAACGCATCCCGGCCCGCACAGCGACTGGTTTTGGGATAAAGAGAAATCGGGCGGCGGCGCAATCATCGACCTGGGTTGCCATTGCGTGGAATTATGTAGAACCTATATTGGCAAAAATATAAAGCCCGCAGAAGTAATGTGCTGGGCAGATACCCGCGTTCACCCAATAGACGCTGAAGACAACGCAGTGGCTTTGGTAAAATATGAAAACGGCGCCATTGGGCAGTTTGAAGTAAGCTGGTCATTCCGCGGCGGTATGGATTTGAGGGAAGAAGTGATGGGAACTGAAGGAACCATTTGGACCAACAATTTTTTACGCACTGGTTTTGAAGTTTTTACTTCAGGCAAAGGCGGTGATTATATTGCAGAAAAAGCCGAAAGTAATTCTGGCTGGCTTTTCCCCGTGGGGGATGAACTAAACGAGCTCGGCTACAATCACATGTTCACGGATATGTTTGAAGCGATAGAAAACAAGCGGCAGCCTGCAGAAAATTTTTACGACGGTTATGTTGTGAACGCTATTTTAGATGCAGCATTTGCTTCCGTAAAAAGTAAAAAATGGGAACCTGTTCAAATAGACGATTGGCGGGGCATTGCACAGGAAAAGAAAGAAAAAGAACAGGCAAGTTACGATCAAGATTATTACCTGATTAAGGAAGAAGTGCTCTCTGGCGGCGAAAAAAAGTTTATCATAAAAAATAAAAAAACAGGTTCAATAGAAAAAAGGTAATGGTTATTGATTATTAATAATTGATTATTTCGTTGCTTTAATACGGTCGGGCCGCTTTCTTCCGCGGCCTGAACGATTGTCCGGGTAACAGTTCAAGCTGCTAATGCGTTCAGACTTTTCTTCCGACAATTCATTAATTTATCCTTTGATCAGTATACCTGCAAAAAGTTATTGAATATAAGAATAGAAATTGTAATTATTTGTTTGTTTACT
>JBDTHD010000090.1:0-5517 GCA_039937075.1 Ginsengibacter sp.
TTGAATTTGAAAGTGATGAACTTTTATTTACCATACCGAGAGCGGGAGATAAAAAGAAGTTGCTGGAACTTTCGGAGAAGAATGTCAATTATTTTATGGAAGAAATGAGGCGTAAAAAAATGCTTCGGCTTGAGGGAAAAACAGAAACGGAAAAAATAAAAGTGTTGGAGCAGTTGCAAAAAGATTTGCGTCTTCCGGATTTACCTACGCATATTGAGTGTTTTGATAATTCTAATTTCCAGGGAAGTTTCCCGGTTGCCGCAATGGTATATTTCAAAAACGGCTTGCCGGATAAAAATGAATACCGGAAATTCAATATCAAAACCGTCAGCGGTATCAACGATTTTGCGAGCATGAAGGAAGTGGTTTCAAGAAGGTATAAAAGATTGCTGAAAGAAGAAAGTCCGCTGCCACAATTGATTATAATAGATGGAGGAAAGGGCCAGTTAAATGCGGCTATAGAAGGTTTGGAAGAAGTGGGAATGTCAGGAAAATCGACCGTCGTGGGACTTGCAAAAAATGAAGAAGAAATATTTTTTCCGGGAGATAAAGAATCTATAAAGCTACCTTGGAACAGCGAAAGCCTGAAATTAATAAGAAGAATTCGTGATGAAGTGCACAGGTTTGGAATTACTTTTCACCGCAACCAGCGGAGCCGCGGCACGTTCGTAAATGAATTGGAAACTATAAAAGGAGTCGGAAAAAATACCGCCGATATTTTATTAAAAAAATATAAATCAGTAAAAAAAGTAAAAGATCTTTCGCAGGAAGAGATTGAAGAAACCATAGGAAAATCCCGCGCTGCTTTGGTTTATGATCATTTCCATAGTGATCAGAAAGAGGCTGAGTAAGTCACATTAATGCATGTTTAGAAGGATTAGATTGTTTATATTGGTTAATTGATAGAACACAAATCGGACTTTTTTCTTGGTTTACTGCCTTTCCAATTTTTATAAAATACTTTTCAAAACGATTTCTAACTTTAATAGATGAAAATGTTTTTCTTTTTCATACTATTTTTTGGTTTAGGCAAATCGACTTTTGCCCAGGACGATCATTATGCCGCCGAAAGAATTTTTGTGAGCATACCCAAATCGCAGACACAAACTTCCGCTGATATTGCGGCTTATATTAATTCTCATTTTCATTCTGATAAGCAAAAAGTTGCCGCCATTTATTCGTGGATTACGATGAATATAAAATACGACGCCGACAGTATTCATTACGTAATTCTGGATGAAGACAATGAACAACGCGTTTCATTTGCGCTTCGCAGAAAAAAAGGGGTGTGTGAAAATTTTGCTGCTGTGTTTACTGATTTATGTAGTCAGTGCGGAATCAATTCTTATGTGGTGGAAGGATTTACCAAACAAGGCGGCTATGTGGATGCAAGTGCTCATGTGTGGTGCGTCGCGTTGGTTGATAATAAATGGGATTTTTATGATCCTACCTGGGATGCGGTAAGAGTAGGAAGTAATAATTTTAATCTTCAATATAAGTATTTTAATGTGCCTCCGGTGGATTTTATACAAACGCATTTTCCTTTCGACCCCATATTTCAGCTTCTAAATTATCCTATAAGATACAATGATTTTGCAATGGGAAATACACAACCGGTTAACCGTAAAAATTATTTTAATTACCCCGATTCTTTGGAAGCTTTTCAAAAAATGAGCCGTCTTTCTCAGTATGCAAGTGAAGAATCAAGAATAGAAAATGCAGGCTGGCCGGCGAATAAAATCGAAACCAAATTGAAAAGAATTCGTCTCCAGGCGGAGGTTTTAAACCAGGATAACGACGCAGATTTATACAATTCGGCGGTTTCGGATTACAACGCGGCCATTAATTATTTAAACAATTTTCTATCCTATAGAAACAATCAATTTCAACCCCCAAAATCAAAAGAAGAAGTTGAAAAAATATTTCAAAATGTTTCTATTTCGATAGAATCCGCCAATTTGAAATTAAAAAAAATAAATAGTTCTGGCGCCACATTACAATTAGATACCGGCGATATTCAAAGAAAATTAAACGATTTGCAAACCAATTTAAAACAACAGGAAAATTATTTTAAAAATTATACCGATTCAAGTAATAGCGGAAAATAAGAACCTGGATTAAAAGCCTGCCCTGGCCGGTAGGCAGGTTGTTTACTGTATCAATGCTTTTGCAAAAAAAAATCGCTGACAACGCAGCGATTTTTTTAATAAATATTTTATTGTTGTTAGGCAAATGCTTTATCGCCCTTTTTATAAGGGATACAAGGATCAAATCTTCCGGGAGTTTCAACGTAGCGCCTTGCCTGCTTGCAGCCAATTTCAGAAGTAAAATAGCCAAGCATGGTAAGTTGCTTCATCATTGCATAATAGTAATTGGGATCCGCCCTTCTTTTATCGGCCCATGGATCTTCACCATCAAAATTTTTCTTCAGGATATAATCCTGTTTCTGCTGGTCTGTCAAAGCAGCAAATTCCTTGTTTACTTTTGATTGGAAGTCTCCAGATGTGTTATCCAATTCCACCAATAAATCGTGCCGCTGTTGTGGAGTGATTTTGGTAAAAGAATCTTTAAATTTCTTGTTGGACAACTTGTTAAGGTTATTAAGCCCTTCATGAAATATTTTTTGGTCCGGTGCTTCGTAACAATCGTTAACCATTACGGTCATAAACTGCCCTACTTTAGCAGCTTTTGCTCCCGGCGTCTTCGTCGTGGGCAAAATGGTTTCAGCTATTTCATCCATTAATGAAATGTCTGCATCTGAAAAAGTCATTGTAGATTCAGGATTGCTATTGGTGCAACCCGCTAAAAAAGCGCTGCTGCCTATTACAGTTCCCCCGAGAATGAGGGATATATACTGCACTGCTTCTCTTCTGTTCATGATAAATTATATTTTAAAGATTATACATCATATTTAACACCAAAACCTGCGCGATAATCGCGTTTAATGAATTCGTTGACTGCATCGACATTGGTAACTTTCATGTTATCATTGTCCCACAAAAGCTCTACATAACGGGCAGGATAATCGAAACCTTTTCCGTTCGCCCTGGCTGTTCTGATATCAAAACCCCTGATGGCCAAATTACTCATTAATAAAGCTTCGGTTAAAGGTCCCGCCACATCAAAAGAAGAATCAACAGGCATGTTTCCATATCCTGCCATGGACGCTTCAATCCATTGGGCATAATGCCCTTCAGCACCACCGGGAACTCTTTTATAAGTTTGCGGCACTTTTACTTCGTTGGTCTTTGAAGTAGGAAGCAATTGTGGATTGGCACCATAAGTTCCGCACATCATGCTTCCTTTTGTACCAATAAAATAAGTTCCGTTTCCTCCATCGCCAAAAGTTTCATTCGGGCCTAATTCTTCCGGCCTTTCCGGTTGTATGCCGCCGTCCATCCAATGTACTTCAACAGGCCCGGTCGTTTTATTAGTTTTAGGAAATTTCATAATTACATGGCTCGAAGGAGGACAGCTTTCAGGAAAATAGCCTCTTTTAAACTCACCCACATACACGCTTCCTACACTTGCCTGTACAGAATTAATGTACTGAAGATCCAAAATAGCAAACGCCGGCTGAACGATATGACAACCCATGTCGCCTAAAGCGCCGGTTCCATAATCCCACCAGCCGCGCCAGTTGAACGGGACAAGGTTATCAAAATAGTTTTTTTCAGGTGCAGTTCCCAGCCACAAGTCCCATGACAATTCTTTTGGAATCGGAACGGCAACCGTTGGCCTCGGAATTCCTTGCGGCCAAACGGGACGATCTGTCCAGCAATAAACCGTGCGAACATCACCGATAACGCCCGCATTATACCATTCCATCAATTGCCTTACACCATCTCCGGAAGCGCCCTGGTTGCCCATTTGAGTAACTACTTTGTATTTTTTAGCCGCTTTGGTCAGCATTCTGGCTTCAAATACATCGTGCGTTAAAGGCTTTTGCACGTAAACATGTTTACCCAATTGCATCGCAGAATAGGCAGCCACAGCATGTGTATGATCTGGAGTGGAAACAGAAACTGCGTCAAAATTTTTATGTTCTTTATCAAGCATTTCTCTATAATCAGAGTAGAATTTTGCTTTAGGAAAGTTTTTCACCGTATCCGCAGCACTCCTCGAATCCACATCGCAGAGATAAGCGATGTTTGCCTTTCCGCTGGCCTGGAAATGCCTAATGTCGTCTCCTCCTTTGCCTCCGACGCCGATACTTGCAATAGTTAACATATCGCTGGGCGCTAAAAATCCTTTTCCGCCGAGTACGTGGCGGGGAACAATGTAAAATCCTGCGGCCGTTAATGCCGTATTTTTTAAGAAATCCCTTCTTGAAGAACTAAATTTCTTTTTGTCTTTTTTTTCTCCCATATTATTGTCTTTTTCGAAATGGTAATTTGTTTTCTTTTCGCGATAGCTATCGGGATTGTTGGTTTGCCCGAAACAAATCGGTAATTAAATATTTCTTTTTTTCAATTCATCTACAGCATGGTCTACAGCGCGTGCGGTCATTGCCATATAAGTTAATGACGGATTACAGCAATTGGAAGAAACCATAAACGAGCCATCTGTTACAAAAACGTTTGGAGCGTCCCATACCTGGTTCCATTTATTCAACACTGAAGTTTTAGGATCTTTACCCATCCTGGCGGTTCCCATTTCATGAATGCCCCTGCCCATAGTTCCATCGCCGTCAAAACCTGTTACACTTTTAACTCCGGCGGCCTCCAACATTTCTATTGCATCATTTTTCATGTCTACTCTCATTTTTCTTTCGTTCTCTTTCCATTCCGCATCAAAAGACAACACATTCAATCCCCATTTGTCTTTTTTATTTTTATCTAAAGTGATTTTGTTGTCATGGTAAGGAAGTATCTCTCCGAAGCCACCGATGCCCATGGTCCATGGACCGGGTTCTGCCAACGCATCTTTAAAATCTCCTCCTATCTGCATTTCAGGAATATTACGGCTCCAGCCTTCCCTGCTAGCCCCTCCCTGGTAACCAAAGCCTCTTATGTAATCCCTCTTATCGCCCAGTATATTGCGGTAGAGGGGAATATAAACTCCATTTGGCCTGCGCCCGTAATAATATTTATCATCATAGCCTTCGACCATTCCGGACGCGCCAACTCCTAAATGATGGTCCATTACATTATGGCCCAGCTCGCCACTACTGCTGCCCAATCCATCAGGCCAAATGTCAGTAGCGGAGTTCATCAGGACCCATGCGCTGTTGAATGTAGATGCGTTTAAGAAAATTATTTTTGCAAAATACTGGTAGGTTTTATTGTCCTCAGCGTCGAGAACCTCCACTCCTGTTGCCTTTTTAGAGTCTTTATCATACAAAATTTTAGTAACAATAGACCATGGCCTTACGGTTAAATTGCCTGTATCCATTGCTGCAGGAAGTGTGGAAGATTGTGTGCTGAAATAGGCACCGAACGGGCAACCGAGCCAGCATTTATTTCTATACTTACAATTGCTTCTTGCCTGGAGAGGCTCTGTAATATTTGCCGTGCG
>JBDTHD010000091.1:0-2073 GCA_039937075.1 Ginsengibacter sp.
AGGATGCTTACAAGAAAGGAAATACAGTAGCTGATTTCCAATTCACAAAAATCTTAAATTACCATTCAACTGCTGCTTCGCTAAATGATTTAAAAAGTCAACTTACTGTAATAGATTTTTTTGGAACCTGGTGCGTTCCCTGCGTAAGGGCGCTGCCGCATTTAAAGGAACTTCAAAATAAATTTAAAAATAAATTATCGGTAATTTTAGTTTCGAACGAAGACGAAGGGAAGCTGACGAAATTTATCAATGCAAGATTACCTTTTCCTTTTCCTGTAATTGCAGATCCTGAAAACAAATTTATTTCTTTATTTCAACCGCCTTCTTATCCATATACCATAGTTTTAAACAACAATAATGAAATTGTAGATGTGACCGACGCAGCTTCGTTAACTGCATTTAAATTAAATGAATTCCTTAATCAAAAAACAGAAGATATAAAAACATCTCCATCAAATATAGTGGGTTCATCGAAAAATTTAAGTAATGAGAAATCCTCAAATCCCCTTGTAAATTTATCCCAGCAATTTATTTATGCAGCCAAGACAGGCGATTCTGTAAGTTCACTCATTAACCAACTCAAAAATATTTCTTTTGATACTTTGGTAAACGATTTGAAAACGGACAATGAAAAAAAAGCATTCTGGATAAATTTGTATAACGGATATACGCAGGAACTTTTAAAACAAAATCCAGGGAAATATAAACACCGCAATAAATTTTTTAAAAGCAAACAAATAGAAGTTGCCGGAAAAAAATTTAGCCTGGATGAAATTGAGCACGGCATTCTTCGCCACTCAAAAATTAAATGGAGTCTTGGATATTTAAATAAACTTTTCCCGGGCAAAACTGAAAAGGAATTGCGCGTTGATACATTAGATTACCGCATTCATTTTGCCTTGAATTGTGGCGCAAAAAGCTGCCCTCCTATTGCGTTTTATAATGATGAAACTTTAAATCACCAGTTGGACTTAGCCACGAAAGCATACCTTACCGGAGAATCAAAATGTGATTCAACAAAAAACATTATTTACCTACCTGCTTTAATGAATTGGTTCCGCAGGGATTTTGGCGGAAAAAAAGGAATGAAAAAATTATTGAAAAAAATTGATTTAATTCCTGCAGGAAGTAATCCAAAAATCAAATTCAAAAAATATGACTGGAATCTTTTTTTGAACCATTATAAAACCGACAATTAAAAAACTATGGACAATCATTATTACAACGCTGAAGACCTGGCAAAATTTGGAAACATTGGTGAATATCAAAAAGACCTGGCTGATAAATTCTTCAACTGGTACGGAGCGGTTTTTGCCGATGGAGCATTGACCCAAAAAGAAAAATCGCTGATTGCACTTGCAGTAGCACACGCCGTGCAGTGCCCTTATTGCATTGATGCCTATAGCAGTGATGCCTATGAGAAAGGCTGGAGCGAGGCGCAAATGATGGAAGCCGTGCATGTTGCTGCATCAATAAAAGGTGGCGCAGCTTTGGTACATGGAGTACAAATGATGAACAAGGTCAAAAAAATTGCAATGTAGAATTGATGGGTTTGTGGAATTAAGACGAAACAGTTAAAACTAAATTTTAAGAGAGGAACATGAAGTCATTAAAAGCATCTAAAGATATTTTATCAGACAGTGGTTATCAATTGGAATTGCTGGAAACCGACAATCACCACGATTTAGGGTTTACCCATTTCGACCAGAAATTAAAAGAGTCTGGGTTATTCCCATTGGTTTCAACTGGTATAGAAAGTTTACAGATTAACGTTGGTAAAATGTGCAACCAGGTTTGCAAACATTGCCACGTAGATGCGGGTCCCGACAGAAAAGAAATTATGACAAGAAAAACGATGCAGCAATGCATTGAAGTACTTGTTAATAATCCTTCTATAAAAACAGTTGACCTCACAGGGGGCGCTCCTGAATTGAATCCGGACTTTAGATGGTTTGTTGAGAAAATAAATGAATTGAAAAGGCATGTTATTGTGAGATGTAATCTCACTATTATTCTTGCCAATAAAAAATACCATGACCTTCCTGAATTTTTCAAAAAACATTCGATAGAAGT
>JBDTHD010000092.1:0-3474 GCA_039937075.1 Ginsengibacter sp.
AGAGAAAAATAAAAACTAGTTTAAGGGTTTTCATTTAAATGTTTTAAAAAAAATTAGTTTTACAAAAATCAAATTTAGGCCTTTTGGACGTTTCTTCATTTATAGCAAGGCGAATTGCCTTTAATAAACAAAAAACTTTTTCCCGTTTCATCATAGGTTTGGCCATCACAGCTACCATGATAAGTGTGGCGGTGATGATCGTTGCGTTGAGTTTTGTAAACGGTTTTCAGAATGTCATCAGCAACAAAGTTTATAGCTTTTGGGGGCATATCCGGGTACAGCAAAATGTAATGCCGCAGGCAAATATTGCCGAAGAATCTCCGATAGTAAGAAACGATTCGCTGGAAGATTTTTTAAAAAATATGCCACAGGTAAAAAATGTGGCGCGTTATGCCACCAAGTCTGCCATCATACGGTTTAAGGACGATATTGAAAGTGTATTAATGAAAGGAGTCGACAGCAGCTTTGATTTTGACCGCCTGAATTCTTTTTTGCAAAAAGGGAAATGGATTTCTTTTAAAGACAGCGGTTATAGTAAGGACGTTGATATTTCGGCTTATACTGCTAACCAACTGGAAGCAACCGTGGGCGACAGTGTTATCATTTTATTTATCCAGAGCGATGGATCGCAGCGGGCCCGGAAGTTAAAAATTGCCGGAATTTTTAAAACCGGTATAGATGAATATGATCATAATTTTTGTATCGGCGATATTAAATTAATTCAAAGGCTTAACGATTGGAACGCCGATGAAATTGGCGGATACGAAATATTCCTGAAAGATGCCAGCCAGGCTGACTCTGTAAATAATTATTTATACGATTCTGAAAAATTACCTGGGAGGTGGTACAGCAAAACTCTCCAGGAAATTAATCCGAATATTTTTGACTGGCTCAGTTTACAAGGAAGAATTAAAAGCATTTTGTTGGTAATTATGATGGTGGTAGCTATTGTAAATTTAATTACCTGCCTTATCATTTTGGTTTTAGAAAGAACGACAATGATAGGAATTTTAAAAGCCATCGGAGCTAAAAATTTTACGATACAGAAAATATTTCTTTACAACACGACGATAATCGCTATTACCGGGGTTATTGCAGGAACTATATTAGGTTTGGGAATTTGCTATCTACAACAATGGACTGGTTTTATTAAGCTGGACGAAGAAGCTTATTTTATGAAACAAGCGCATGCAGATATCATCTGGTGGCAGATTGCAGCGATTGACGTGTCAACGCTGGTCGTCTGTTTTATTATGCTGATTATTCCTTCTTTGCTTATAAAAAGAATACAGCCCGTTAAAGCTATCGAATTCCGATAATTGCGGTTTATTAAAATTAAAATACCGGTTATTTGTTGTTTTACTGTTAGCCACTTGCCTGGATTAAAAATCGTTTGGCAGGATTTATGTATTATTTCAAAAAATAATTTTTATTCTTATGAAAAAGCAGATCGCCGGCTTATTTTTAATTTTTATTCCTGCATTATTATTTGTTTCTTGCTCTTCGTCGAAAAACGCCACTAATCTGAAACCAACCAACAGCCATCTCGCAGGCACGTGGACTATTACAAATATTGAAGTGAATGTTCCCTTAGATTTTAAAGTTACCAATGTATTTGACGAAGCGCCTTCCGAAGATTTCAAGGGAAGCACGTGGAATCTTGTGAGGAATGGGAATGGCTCTTTTACACTCGCGAACGGAACAAAAGAAAACATTTACTGGAGCATTTATGGGAAAGGCGATAATGCAGAATTTCAGTTTAAAAAATTGAGCGGGATGAAAGCTAAAAATGTTGAAACCGGCTACAGGCTAAAGTTGGGGCAGATAAGCAGCACTAGCTTTACTGCCGCTTCAATTATAAATGAGGGAACCGACAGTCAAGGAAACATCACTTATACTTTTACAAAAAAATAAAATATTTTAATCGCTGACCCATTAAAAGGCCTGAAATTTCAGGTCTTTTTTTATGAAAAAAATCAAATCAAGATTTCCTTTTTTTAGTTTTTCAAAATTGCGTCTACATTTTTTTCAAAACCTGTTGGATCAAGATCGCTGTTTATTTTGTACGAAGCAGGATCATAAAAGGAAGGCATCAGATGATCTGCAAATTGGATAATTCCGTTTCGGTTGACAAACAAGGTAACCGGGTAAATTCCGGTGATGTGATTGCAATACGTATTTGCATTAGGAACTGCAGTGTAAGTAAAATGATGTTTTTTTTGAAAGTTTTCTACAGTAATGTTATTTTCAAAAGTGATTGCAAGAAATACGACATCTGAATCTTTATATTTTTCTTTAAGCTGATTTAGCGCTGGCATTTCCTGGATGCATGGACCACAAGAGGCAAACCAAAAATTAATTACAACAGGTTTGCCCTTTAAACTCTCGGAACTTATTTCGTTTCCATTTATGTCTTTCAAATCAAATTTGGGCAGTTTTTGCCCGGCTAAAAATTGATCGTTTTCATCAGTCGGTTCGGGATCCATGATTAAGTTTACACTGTACAAAAGAGTATCTCCTTTTTTCTCGCTTCCGGTTATTCTTGAAATAATTTTGTAGCGCTTATTTGTTTTTGAAAGCAGAAAAGAATCTAGTTGAGATCCAGTCCAATAAGGCCCGCGGGCGCTTTTAAAATAAATGAAAGAAGGAGATTTGCTTTGGAGACGTTGACCATTTATCGAACGGCAATAAAAAAAAGTAACAGCAAAAAGTAAAATGTAAACCGGCAGTATTTTATTTATTTTCATTTTTTCTAATCAGCCATAAAAGTAACTCTACTTTTTATTCTAAAATAGAAATCACTGTTATTTCTTGCTTTACTATAGTTTAAAATTTTACCTTAGGATAAAAATAATTACAAATGAAGAAAGTTTTTTTGGGCGGAACATGCAATGGTTCAAAATGGCGTAATAGGTTAATAAAAAAATTGGACATCACTTATTTTCAACCACAACAGGAAGACTGGACGCCTGATATGATGGACGAAGAGATCAGACAGAGAGAAGAATGCGATTTTTGCCTATACGTAATTACTCCTAAAATGGAAGGGTTTTATTCAATTGCAGAAGTGGTTGAAGGAGAAGGATCATTTACCACAACAATTTTCCGTAGAGTTCCCCAGGAGTGCAGCGGTTGACTAGACAACAGGCGCAAAATAAAACGGACCATCCAATCAGGAAAAGAGCAACCCAAAAATAAAAGATTCCTGGATCTCAATGCGTTAATAAGATTAATGGCTTTAACGTCATTCATTTTCTCACTAAATCGCGTGGTAAATTCAAGCATGTCCTCTTCACTCAGCGCCGGATCTACGGTATCCAATAACGATCCGAAAACGTTAAAGACAAAAGGAGATTGCAAAGTTTCCAAATTCCCGCTGTCTAAAAATGGCTCGTTGATTGAAAAGTTGATGGAAGAAAGTGTTTAGTTTCTTGTTTTCAATGCATTAATTAAATTAATGGCTTTAACATCATT
>JBDTHD010000093.1:0-14849 GCA_039937075.1 Ginsengibacter sp.
AGCTGCTGAGGGTCCGCGCCATTTTATAGACGTTGATCATTACGGTAATTATCCGTATCCGGAATTGCCTCGAAAATGGAATGACGCCGTGGCAAAATACAGCCAGGATTCTTTATTAAGATATGGAATCGTTCCGTGGCATATTCAAACAATGCTTAACAGGCTGACAAATGCTTTTAAAGAAAAAAACTTTTCTTCTATTCTAAAAAACAGCGCAGAAATAGGCCATTATATTGCAGATGCCCACGTGCCGTTGCATGCATCCGAAAATTATAACGGCCAATTAACCGGACAGACAGGGATACACGCTTTTTGGGAAAGCCGCATTCCTGAATTACTGGCAGAAAAAAATTTTAATTTTTTTATCGGCAAAGCCCAATACATAAAAGATCCTTCTGAGTTTATATGGCAGAGAGCTTTGGAAAGTGGTAAAGCCGCTGATTCTGTTTTAAGATTTGAAAACGAATTGTCGAAACATTTTTCCTCCGATAAAAAATATTCTTTTGAAAAAAGAAACAACAATTTATTAAGGCAATATTCTTCTGCATACACGATTGCTTATGATAAGATGCTCGATGGAATGGTAGAGAGAAGAATGCGCCAATCTATCTTCGCAGTGGCTTCTTTTTGGTACACTGCATGGGTGAACGCAGGCCAGCCCGATCTTTCAGATTTAGCTCACCAGGATTTTTCAGAAAATGATTTAAAAGAATTTGAAAAATTAAACCAAGACTGGAAAAATGGAAAGGAAAAAGGAAGAGAACATGAATAATCGGAAAGTTATGGGTTAAGAGCGGGCAACTTTATAATCCCATCAAATCTTTTATAGTCAAGCCATAAATTATTTGGATTTTTATTTTATGGAGACAAGAATTGATGAGGTTTTGAGTAATTAATATTTTTATAACAGTAAACCAACAAAAAATCACGATTTCTATTTTTTTCATTCAAATTTGCAAATCTGTTTAAAAATTATTTTTTAGCAGTAAACGGATAAATAAACAGTAAAACTATTTTAACTATTTTTCATGATTTACAATTTTAATGCGGGGCCATCTATTCTTCCCCAAACTGTGGTGCAACAGGCATCAGAGGCAATCATTAATTTTAATAACAGTGGGTTATCTATTCTAGAAATAGGACATCGCACACCGCTTTTTGAATCGGTGATAGAAGAAGCCAGGGAACTGGTAAAAGAATTAATGCAACTCGATGATGACCACGAAGTTTTGTTTTTGCACGGCGGCGCCACCGCTCAATTTATGCAGGTTCCGATGAATCTTTTGAACGACAAGGACACTGCTTCTTATGCAGATACCGGCGTGTGGAGCACAAAGGCCATGAAAGAGGCAAAACTTTTCGGACACGTAGATATGGTATGCAGTTCAAAAGAAAGTAATTATAATTTTATTCCAAAAGATTTCGCCATTGTTAATGAATCTGCTTATTTCCATATTACGACTAATAATACCATTTACGGAACTGAATGGCAACAAATCCCGAAAGTGAGCATGCCGCTGATTGCTGATATGTCAAGCGACATTTTTAGCCGGAAAATGGATTTTAATTCTTTTAGCTTAATATTTGCCGGGGCTCAAAAAAATATGGGCGCTGCCGGAGCAACGCTTGTTGTAGTAAACAAACAAATCTTGGGAAAAGTTAAACGCGCTATTCCTCCTATTATGGATTATCGAGATCATATACAGGCTAAAAGCATGCTAAATACTCCGCCCGTTTTTGCCATCTATGTGTCCATGCTTACCCTTCGCTGGCTCAAAGAACACGGAGGTCCGGAGGCGATGGAAAAATTAAACAAGGAAAAGGCAAATTTGCTTTACAGCACTATCGATAGAAGTGAAATTTTTAAAGGAACGGTTGTAAAGGAAGACAGAAGTAAAATGAATGTTTGCTTTGTAATGAATGATCCTGAAAAAGAAAAAGCTTTTCTTGAATTTTCTAAAGAAAATAATATTTACGGAATAAAAGGCCATCGCTCTGTTGGTGGTTTTAGGGCTTCGTTATATAATGCGTTGCCGTTGAGCAGTGTCAAATATTTGGTAGAGAAAATGGAGGAGTTTGAGGCCAAAGGATGGTAGGAATTTCCATATTCTGACTCCCAAAAAAATATTACCTGATTGATTTATATTTGCACGCCTTACAAAAATTGAATATTTTTTTAAGGCAAATAATAAATTATGATATCTATTTCTCCTTTTAAAGCGCTACGCCCCGAAGCGCAATTTGCCAAACAAGTAGCCTCGAGGCCTTATGACGTTTTAACAACCAAAGAAGCAAAAGTAGAAGCGGAAGGAAACCCATATTCATTTCTACATATTACCCGAAGTGAAATTGATCTTCCCGCTAATACAGATGTTCACAGCCAGCAGGTTTATGAAAAAGCCAAAGAGAATCTGAATGCATTTATGAGCCGACCGATACTTTTTAGTGAAAGCAAACCGTGTTATTATATTTATCAGCTTATGATGGATGATAGGACTCAAACAGGATTGGTGTGTTGTAGCTCTGTCGCTGATTATGAAGCAGGGTTGATAAAAAAGCATGAATTAACACGTCCTGAAAAAGAGCAGGACCGTATTAATCATATAAAAACCACGGCAGCCCAAACCGGGAATGTTTTTCTTGCTTTCAGGGACATTGATGAGGTGAACGACTTAATGGAAGGCTGGAAAAAGAATAAAAATCCTGTGTATAATTTTACTGCTGATGACGGAATACAGCATAGTATTTGGGTAGTGAGTGATGAGAAAATTATTGACAGAATTACAGAGATCTTTAAATCAGATGTCGATTGCACTTATATCGCAGATGGCCATCACCGGGTAGCTTCGGCGACTAAAGTAAAATACATGGTGGACAATGAAGAAGCGGGACATTTTCTTTCTACTTTATTCCCTGCATCGGAATTAAAAATAATGGATTATAACAGGGTATTGAAAGATTTGAATGGTTTATCAGATGAAGAATTTTTGGAGCATATAAATAAGAATTTCTCGGTTTCTAAAGTTTCAAAAGCTTTTGCGCCCAAATCACCACATGAATTTGGAATGTATCTATCTGGTCATTGGTATAGGCTTGCAGCTTTAGATGGCACGTATTCAACCGATCCCATAGGTATTCTTGATATTACCATTTTGCAGAACAATTTGTTAGAACCTGTTTTGGGAATAAAAGATCAACGTACTGACAACAGAATTGATTTTGTAGGAGGTATAAGAGGTCTTGGTGAATTGGAGGAAAGAGTAAAAAGTAAGGAATGGAAAGTCGCTTTCAGTCTGTATCCTGTAACCATTGAACAACTTTTTGACATTGCAGATACCAACAATATTATGCCTCCTAAAAGCACCTGGTTCGAACCAAAATTAAGAGACGGACTTCTAACGCATCTTATTACATCTTAAAAAATTCGCAAAATAATTTTTAGCTTTTACAAGAAACCGTAATTTTTTGTTTTTATAAAGATTTCGGGTGCTAAACTATTTTATCTTTACCCGATGAAAAAAATTTTATTTGGAATTCTTTTCTTATTCGCGACCGTGCACGTAATGGCGCAGCAAGAGGATGTTGAGCAACTTCATAAAAATGCAAAAGCGTTTATGGAGCAGGGCGATTATGGAAATGCTGTTTTGATACTAACGCGCGCATTGCAACAAGATCAACAAAATCTCTCAATTGCGCAAGATCTTTCGTTGAGTTATTTTCTTGAAAAAGAAGATAAAAAAGCGCTGAACGTTATCAAACCTTTTTTGGATAATAATAACGCAGATGACCAGACTTATCAGCTTGCTGGCACAATTTATAGGAGGCTAGGACAGGAAAAAGATGCTGAAAAAAATTATAAAAAAGCTTTGGGCCTTTATCCGAATAGCGGCGGTTTATACAACGATTATGGAGAACTTCTTTTTAATCAGCGCAACCCGGAAGCAATAAAAGAGTGGGAGAAAGGGATTGAAATGGATCCTTCTTTTGGCTACAATTACTATAATGCCTGTAAATATTACTATTATCAAAGAAATTATGTTTGGTGCCTTCTCTACGGCGAAAATTTTATTAACATAGAATCCTTCACTTCGCGCACCGCAGAAATAAAAGATATATTGCTGGACGGTTACAAAAAGCTTTTTGCCTCGCCGGACCTTCTCAATAATTTAAAAAATAAAAATGATTTTGAGATTGCTTATTTAACATGTATGAACAAACAGAACAGCGTGATTATTCGCGGTATCAATCCTGAAACACTCACGATGATAAGAACACGTTTTATCCTGGATTGGAATAAAGATTATGCCGGAAAATTTCCTTTTAAACTTTTTGATTTACAAGAGCAACTTTTAGAACAAGGATTATTCCCCGCATACAATCAATGGATATTCGGCGCGTCCCAAAACCTGGCGGCATATCAAAACTGGACGGGCAACCATTCTGACGAAGCTGATAATTTTAAAAAATTTAAGGCCTCTATTATCTTTAAAGTACCAAAAGGACAATATTACCATTGATTTATTGGTGAAAAATGAGTTCGACAGCTTTTAAAAAATCGTTTTTTTTATTTAATTGTTTAATTTAGAAGCCGACGGCCAAAAAATTATTAAATTAAAAAGGTTTAAGTTATTCAAAAATGATCCCTACCAGGCTTTTCGATTGTATTGAAACTCATGTAAAAGATTCGCCAGGCAGAACTATGCTTGCGGGAAAGGAGAACGGCACCTGGAAAAAGTACACATCAGTTGAGGTTGCCGGGATAGTAGATAAACTAAGTTCCGGATTATTATATTGGGGTATTGGCCCCGGCGATTTATCAATAGAAGGAAGAGATAAAGTTGCCGTGATTTCAAAAAATCGTCCTGAATGGGTGATGCTCGATCTTGCTGTTCAGAAATTAGGTGGGGTGCTTGTTCCTGTTTATCCCACTATTAGCGAGGATGAACTGCAGTTTATTCTAAGAGATGCTAACGTAAAATTAATTTTTGTTAATGATCAGTCTTTATTTGAAAAAGTAAACGCAATAAAGCAAAATCTTCCAAATCTGAAAGAAATTATTTCGTTTGAAAAGATTGACGGAGTGAAACATTGGGAGGAAGTATTTTTGCCATTGACAGAAAATATTTTAGGAGAAATAAAGTCTATTTCGGATAAAATAAAAAATGAGGATCTGGCAACCATAATTTATACATCCGGCACCACCGGAACTCCAAAAGGCGTAATGCTTTCGCATAAAAATATTTTAACCAATGTGATGGATAGCATGCCGTATTTTCCTCCGGGAAATAATTTAAAAGCACTTAGCTTTTTACCTCTCAATCATGTTTTTGAGCGGATGATCATGTTCCTCTACCTATTTAAAGGAACCAGTATCTTTTTCGCAGAAAGTATAGAAACCATTCCTGAAAATCTACGGGAAATAAAACCGCATTTATTTACAACTGTTCCCAGGTTGTTGGAAAAAGTCTATGAAAAAATAATGCAAAAAGGTGGTGAACTAAGCGGAATAAAAAGAAAATTATTTTTTTGGGCACATCGCCTGGGGCTCAGGTTTGATTTTAACAAAAGAAGAAATCCTGTTTACAAAATTCAATTATCATTAGCCAATAGATTAATTTTTAAGAAATGGAGAGAAGCGCTTGGCAATAACATCATCTGTATAATAAGTGGTGGCGCGGCTTGCCAGGTAAGGCTTTTAAAGATTTTTACTGCAGCTAACATCCCCATTATGGAAGGGTATGGTCTCACAGAAACTTCTCCTGTAATTAGTGTGAACCGTTTTGAAGAAAAAGGGCGAATGCTTGGAACCGTAGGGCCGGTCATTCAAAATGTCGAAGTTAAGTTTGGAGATGATGGGGAAATTTTATGCAAAGGGCCTAACGTAATGATGGGATATTACAAGCATCCGGAATTAACTGAAGAGGTAATGGAAAATGGATGGTTTAAAACCGGTGATATCGGGGTAATGGTTGGCAGGTTTTTAAAAATAACTGACCGGAAAAAGGAAATATTTAAAACCAGCGGAGGTAAATACGTAGCGCCTCTTGCTATTGAAAATAGACTGAAAGAATCAAGGTTTATAGAAAATATTATGGTGTTGGGCGCAGGAGAGAAATTTGTAAGTGCACTGATAATTCCGTCCTTTAATAATTTAAAAACCTGGTGCATTCATGAAAATATTGATTACAGTGATAATCAGAAAATTATCCAGAATTTACGAATAAAAGAGTTTTATAAAAAAGAAATAGCGCGTTTTGATAAGTATTTTAGCCACGTAGAGCAGGTGAAGAAATTTGAATTGCTTGCTCATGAATGGAGCACTGAAAGTGGAGAATTAACGCCTAAGCTTAGCTTAAGACGCAAGGTAATAATGGAAAAAAATAACGATATAATCAGGAATATTTATTCATCCTGATGGTATAGTAAACAAACAAATTGTCAATATTTTTATTTTTCCTTTGTTCTTAAGTATTAAAAGACGTTTGATTCTTCTTTTTCTTCTACTTTTATTTTCCTAAGAAAGTCATCATAACCTTCTTCATGATCGCTGTAAACTCCGTAAGCATCAATGCTATAGCCAATAAGTCCGCCGGGCGCTTCAATTATATAAATAGCCGAATTATCTGCCGGATTTGATTCGCCTTCAAAACGATAGGTTCGGATAATTTTCAGTTCTTCTGGTTGATAATGTTTATTGTTTCCTGCGATAAAACCCTGAGGCTCCATTTTAAATTCATTATCTATTTTTTTCAGGCGCAGTTTTTCTAAAACTTCTGAAAGAGTTGTCATGTGCGTTTTATAAACTTCGTCGGAATTATTTGTCATAATTTTATCTGGTTATATTTTGCTTTATAAAAAACAAATTACATACCGAAAAATAAATCATGGAAACAGGTGGCGCTGAATTTACAAAGACTCGTAGATCTTAATTTTATTGTACAGAGTTTTACGATCAATTCTTAAAATTTCAGCAGCTTTGGTTTTATTAAAATTTACATCTTTTAAAACATTCATAATGGTTTCATATTCGGCTTTGGCGGCCGCATCTTTGAGATCCACTTCTTTTGCCGGCTGATTTTGAGAATGCAAATTATCTGTATAACTATTTGACTGGAATTCTGGTTGTGCCTGAGCCTGGGTGATTTCCCATGGTAAGACTTTAGAGTTAATTTTCCCTGATGGCGTAAGCAATACAGCGCGGCGAACTACATTTCTAAATTCTCTCAAATTCCCCGGCCATGCATAGTTTAGGAACATTTCTTCTACGTCTTCTTCGTATCCTTCCACTTCTTTTTGAAGTTCTTCATTGGTTTTGTCAAGGAAAAATTGAGCAAAAAGAGGAATATCTCCTTTCCGGCTTCTAAGCGGTGGTAAATTGATTGAAAACTCGTTGAACCTGTGATAAAGATCTTCACGAAATTTTCCTCTTTGATATGCATCCTGCAGATTTTCGTTGGACGCCACAATAATTCTTACATCTACATCCATTTCCTTTGTTCCTCCTACTCTTTTATATTTTCTTTCCTGGATGACGCGGAGCAAAGAAGCCTGCACATCTTTTGGAAGGTTAGAAACTTCGTCTAAAAATAAAGTGCCTCCGTTAGCCAATTCAAAATGGCCTTCTTTATCAGTAACAGCGCCGGTAAAAGCGCCTTTTACATGGCCGAATAATTCACTTCCCGACAATTCTTTAGATAGCGTACCGCAATCCATTGCAATAAATGGCATACCTTTTCGCTTGCTTGCTTCATGAATTGTTTTTGCAATTACCTCTTTACCTGTTCCACTTTCGCCATACAAGATGACACTATAATTGGTAGGAGCGACCATTTCTATTTGCTTGTAGATTCTGGCTGTTTCAGTATCCTGACCAATTAGATATTCATTATTAGCAGAAAGTTGATAACCTTTTTTCTTTTGAGGTGTTTGCGAAGAAACTTTGGCAGGTTGATTTTTCTGGTCCTGAACGGGTGCTGCCATGGCTTTTTCTATCACGTTTATTACTTCGTCAGGTATCAGCGGTTTGGTTATATAATCAAAAGCGCCCAATTTAATAACATCAACAGCAGTTTTAATATCAGAATATCCTGTAATAATAATTACAATAGTTTTGGGTTTGCTTTCTTTAATTTTCATTAAAACATCTTTCCCATCCTTATCGCCAAGACGAAAATCACACAATACAATATCATAATGAAACTCATTGAACTTTGCCAAACCTTTAGACCCGTTATGAGCTACTTCGGCGCTATACCCTTTCTTATTCAGAAAACGGCTAAGCAAGACGCACATGTCAAAATCGTCGTCAATAATCAGTATTTTTTTGTTCATAAGTTTAAAATAAGAATTACGGCATCAAAGTTAACTTAAATCTTTGTGTTTCAATTCAGCCGACGACACAGTTTTTTTTTCTATCGTAACCCAATCGGCATATTCGTTTGGAGATATTTTGTCTGCATACAATTTGGCGAACACTTTTGTGAATTCTGCTCCCATGTACAAAATTATGGAACTATAATATACCCATACCATAAAAATGATTATGGAGCCTGCTGCGCCATAAATAGATGTCAAATTGCTTTTCTGAATATAAAAATTGATTCCTAATTTTCCCAGCGTAAAAAAGATGGCTGTAATAAAGGCACCCAACCAGACATTTTTCCAGCGGATCTTCGCATCGGGCAATACTTTAAAAATAAAAGCAAATAAAAATGTGGCAACAAGGAGGGAAAGTATAATATCAGAAACCTGGATAAAATAAATGCTGAAATGGGCAATATAATTTCCAATAAATTTTCCAAACGCAGCCACAACTGCATTAAGTATAACGGAAACAACCATTAGCAATCCCATGATAACTATCAATGAAAATGACAATAGCCGGACAATAATTAATTTCCACCAGGTTTTATTTTTTTTAATTATCAGCCCCCATATTTTATTCATGGAATCCTGCATTTCAGCAAAGATGGTTGTAGCGGTGACTAATAAAATAATAATACTTACAACGGTTGCAAAAAAACTATTTCTGCTCAAATGAATATTCTTAATTATGTTCTGAATCTGGATGGCAGCGTTACTGCCTACCAATTTGTTTAATTGTCCATAAATCCTTCCCTGTATTGCTTCCTGCCCAAAAACAAATCCAAATAAAGTAGTTAGCAATAGAAGTAAGGGTGCTATTGAAAAAACAGTATAATAGGCAAGTGAAGCACTGTATTTTAAAATATCGTCTGCCGAAAATTCCTTCGCGACGTCTTTAACAATCAACGGGAATGAGGGTAGTTTTTTTTTCAAAGGCATTTAGAAATTTTGAGCGGAATTTTATAAAGTTACTGTAAATGATTTTAGAAGAAAATATAAAGCCAAACTTAAATTATCTAAAAATAAGATAAATAAAAATGCTCATTTCGGGGATCTAATTCCCCAAGCATAAGTTCCTTATCTTATTTATAAACAAGCTATTTTATAGTACTTTAAAGCGAAATTTTGGTTTTTTATCCGCTGCTATTTCTATTTGGCAAAGTTTTGTATATTATGAATCGCGTAATATTATCTTAAAATCTAAATTAAAAAAAAATGAGAAGTCTTTTATACATTATCGCGGTAATTTTAATAATCATTTGGGTTATATCTTTTTTGGTATACCATGTAACCGGAGGTTTGATCCACATTCTATTGGTTATTGCAGTAATAGCTATTATATTGGGCGTCATCCGCAGAGCATAATTTATCAGATTTCTTAAAACAGAAATTCTAAAAATTTGTTGGTTTACTGTATTTCTTAAAAATCATTTTTAATCAAAAAAAATAAAAAAATGGGCAACATATTGTATTTAGTAGCGGTGGTTCTTATTATTATTTGGGCCATTAGTTATTTCGGAGGATTTTACACGGGCGGCTTAATTCACATTTTACTTGTAATTGCAGTAATTGCAATTTTGTTGAGAGTGATACGGTCTGCTTAATTCATCAATTTTTAAAAAATCATATTATGGAAGACTGGAAATTAAAATTACAGGGGAACTGGAATGAATTGAAAGGCAAGATGAAACAAGCTTATGGCGATCTTAGTGATGATGATCTTAAACATGAAGAAGGAAAACACGACGAACTCGTAGGCAAATTACAGCAAAAGATGGGTAAAACTAAAGATGAAGTTATTAAATGGATTCAAGACTTATAAGTGTTCATCATCCAGGAAAACAACGAAAACCTTGTCAGGCAACTGATGAGGTTTTTGTTTTGTATTAATATTTCGAATATTCACGTGGCGGGTTTTTTATAAAAATTAGAAAGAAACAGTAAACGAAGTTCCCTTGCCATATTCACTTTCCGCAGATATGCTTCCTTTATGACTGATAATTATATTGTGAGAATTAGCTAGCCCAAGGCCGTTGCCTTTTTCCTTTGTCGTAAAATAAGGCTCAAACAGTCTATCGGATTCTGTTTTTTTCATTCCTTTTCCGTTGTCTGTAATCCTTACAGTGCACTTTCCGTCTTGATTCTTTGTAGTAATT
Source organism: Ginsengibacter sp. (assembly GCA_039937075.1). Lineage (GTDB taxonomy): Bacteria > Bacteroidota > Bacteroidia > Chitinophagales > Chitinophagaceae > Ginsengibacter. The sequence continues at coordinate 10,521 of JBDTHD010000093.1, forward strand.
TCTAATATCCCATTTTCGCCCATTGCTTCAATGGCATTTACGATAATGTTTAGAAAAGCAATTTTCACTTTCTCTACATCTAACGATATAGGACAAATATTTTCATCATAACTTTTAATCAACTTTATGTCATTCAATTTTATTCTGTCAGTCGCCAGTTCAAGCGTGTCGTCAATTAATTTGTTAATTGAAATTTCAGAAAAACTAAGTTCGGGCAATCTTGTGGTGGCCAGTAAATCAGTTACCAACTGGTTAATCCGATCGGAATTCCGGTTTATCATTGAAAACAGTAAATCTGAATTTTCATTTTCAACTTCTGAACGTAACTGTTCGCAAGCTAGATTAATATTCGTCAAAGGGTTTCTGACTTCATGGGCTATCACGCGTGCGATTCTACCAGTCGCTACATATTTTTCAAGCCTTCTCAATTCTATTAATTCAGTATTCAGTTTGGCAAGTTGATTTACCCTTTCTTGCAGCTCTTCTTTGTATTTGTCCGCTTTGTGTGATGCTATAATTTTTGCCTTGTTTTCCTTATTATAAATTATAAGAGAATAAATAGTCAATAAAATAGCAATTCCAAAAGATATAACATCAAAAATCTGGATAAGGTTTGAATATTTAGAAACGTTTTCTGAACGCGTATTTCGCCTTGCAATCTCTTCCTGCTTCATAGAGTTGATCTCAACATATATATTTTTAGTATTAGCAATTCCTTCCTCGTTTCCTTCTAATTCTGACGAAAGGAATTTAGTGCCAGGTGTCAGGCTGGATTTGATGTTTTTAATGAAAAGGAATTTCTTCGCTATCAGGTATTCAAGACTATGCAGATTTTCCTGTTGTGCAGTATTATCAATCGTTATTAGTTTTAATTTGGCTAAGGTGCTGTCTGTACTTTTTATACTTGCATTGTAAGTAGCAATGTATTTGTTATCGTTGGTAAGAATATAGCCTCTAAATCCCGCCTCAGCTTTTGATATAAAACTGATGACGTTGTCCAAATCATGAATGACTTCATTGGTATGAATGATCCAGAAACCTTGTTTAGATACTTGTTTGGAAGAAATAAACGTCAGAATAAAGGAAATAAACAGCAAAAAGATTGCGGCAAAAAATCCCATGCGTGTTCGTGTAGCAATCTTATTAAAAATTTTTTTAGCCATTTTTCTTTGTGTTACCAGCTAAATATACGCACGCCTGTCATCATTTTGAAAATTTTCTAATGAGCCAGAAAATTATTATAATTACAATAACAATCATGACAACACCGAACCACACGCCTGCCTTAAAAATTTCGCCGATAGCTGCACAACTATCTAATGAAACGATAAGAAAAATTGATAATAAAATTAGATTTAATTTAGATTTAACCATGATGATTTTTTTGTTTTTTTAGATTATTTTTTTGGGGTTTCTTTCATGTTGTTTTAATTTCTAAGCCAGGGTTTATTGGTTAGATTTTTTATTTAATCCTGACAAAGAAAGAAGTTTATTCAAATTTTAAAGTAATTCTGTTTTAGTCTTGCGAAAATTTTAGATAACTCAGCGTAAGAAAATATATTAATTGCCGAAAACGAAGTGATGAATCAAATCGCCGATTTAACTTCTAAAATATTATGCCAATTATGGTATTTATCACTTTAGAAAATAAGGTTATAATGATTATTATTTTTATAACATCCAAATGAAAAAAACCTTCCTCAGTATGGGCAAAAATTTACTCATAACTTATGAGGTTTATTTTTTAAAAACGATTAAGTAAATTGGCTCAAACCTTTTGCTGAGAAGGGTTTTACTAAAAAATTGCTGAACATCTTTTTCTTGGCAGAATATTTAATCTTTATTGCATAGAAATATTATTTATAAAAATTAAAAATTAAATTTATGAGTGCAGGAAAAATATTTGCAAGTGTATTAGCTGGTGCCGCAGCCGGCGCAGTGATAGGTATCTTATTTGCCCCCGAAAAAGGCACTGAGACAAGAAGAAGAATTGCTGAAAAAGGGTCTGACGTGGTGGGAAATGTGAAAGATAAATACAATGAAATCTCAGACACATTTTCCGACAAGTATGACAGTGCTAAACAGAAGTTATCCGACTTGGTTTCAGAAGGCAAGAACATGGGTAAAGACATGGTAGACCAGGCGAAAGAAAAAGCGAACGCAATGAAGAATGATGTTAGAAATCATAATCCCGCTAATAGTTAATTTCGTCTTTTTAAATAATTTAGCCAGGTGATAATGACAATATTGGAACAAAATGGAAAATGAAAATACGAGTATAGAAGAACTATTTTTTAAATTGAAAGACTATGGAGAAACTACTTTAGATTTACTGAAGCTAAAGGCAATCAATAAGATTCTAAGGTTTTCTTCCACTTTAATTCTTTCCGTTTTTTCTTTAGTCCTTCTTTTTCTAATACTAATATGCGTGAGCATTGGATTAGCATTAGTAATAGGAATATGGCTTGGCCACATGTATTGGGGATTTTTTATAATGGCAGGATTGTATATTATCATCTGGCTTATTTTATTTTTAAGCAAAAAGAAACTTCTGGACGAACCTGTCAAAAATAAGCTGATAAAAGAAATACTAAATTAAATTTCAGGAAAATGGAAACTGCGGAGATAGCGGATAAAAAACTGGAAAGCATTGCGAATACAACGGATCTTGATACTGCAATAAAAAGACTGGAAAGGAGAAAGTCTGTAATGGAGGAAGACCTGAAAGATCGATTTCATATTCTTGCTGAAGATCTTAAGCCTAAAAATATTCTTAAAAATACCATACAAGAAGTTCAGGAATCGACTTCCCTAAAACATAATCTTTTGAAAGTAGCACTGGGCCTTGGCGCAGGTTATTTCTCGCGTAAATTGGTAGTTACTAAATCTGCCGGTGTGGTAAAAAAGATACTTGGAGCAGCTCTTCAATATGGCGTAACCAACTTTATAGCAAAAAAGGATAATGATGACGATACCCATGACAACGTAAATCCTAAGAAAAATCTTTTTAGAAGGATTTTATCCATTTAAAATATCTGTTTATCTACAACTTACAACCTGCTTTAAAATCCAATTATTTGTCATCCAAGATTAAAATCTTTTCCAAACTGCTCTCATTTTTACGTGAAGGTTTCAAAAACGCTTACTATAGTTATCGGTAAAAGTCTAAAAGAATTTGTTGAAAAAAATCACAGGATTTATATTTGATAATATCTTCAAATTTATTTCCGTGAAAAAAATAATTTTTATATTCTCTCTCCTCGTTTTTACTCAGCACATCTTTGGCCAAAGTATAAAAATTTGCACAGATAGTATTCATTCTTCTTTTCGCGGACTTAGCGTTGTAAATAATAATTTGATTTGGGTCAGCGGCAGCGGTGGGATTATTGGAAGAAGCCTTGATGCGGGAAAGACGTGGAAATGGATAACAGTGAAAGGTTACGAAAAAACTGATTTTAGAGATATTGAAGCCTTTGATAAAAACACTGCTATTATTATGGGAGTTGCAGAACCGGCTTATATTCTAAGAACAACCGACGGCGGTGAAACCTGGAAATTGGTTTACGAAAATGATACAAAGGGAATTTTTTTAGATGCAATGGAATTTTGGAATGAGCAGAGTGGTATTTTAGTTGGCGACCCGATAAACGGCCGCTTTTTTATTGCGCGGACATTTGATGGCGGCAAAACCTGGCGGAATATTCCTGAAGAGAACAAGCCTGTAGCCGATAGCGGTGAAGCATGTTTTGCTTCCAGCGGAACCAACATAAGAAAATTAAATAAATCAGAAGCAGTGTTCGTTTCAGGAGGATTAACCTCGCATATTTTTATCAGGGATAAAAAAATATTGCTGCAGATATTACAGGGAAAAGAATCTACTGGTGCTAATTCAATCGCAGTAAAAAATAGTAAGACAATGATAGTGGTGGGCGGCGATTTTTTACAGAAAGATTCAATAAATAAGAATTGTGTTTTCACAAAAGATGGAGGGAAAACGTGGTCTCAGCCCGAAAATCCGCCTTCGGGTTATCGAAGTTGTGTTGAATATTTATCTAAAAATAAATGGATTACCTGCGGGTTAAACGGCGTTGATATTTCTAACGACGACGGAATAAATTGGCAGAAAATCAGCGATAAAAGTTTTAATGTTTGCCGTAAAGCAAAAACAGGAAATGCAGTTTATTTGGCCGGAAACGGAAGATTAGGAAAACTGAATCAGTAAACAAACAAATAATCTGGATTTTTATTTTGATAGATATTTCAACTGGTAATCAGGTTGGTAATCTTTCCAATATCAAAAATCAATTTCCGGATAAAATCAAGCTGCGA
>JBDTHD010000094.1:0-3878 GCA_039937075.1 Ginsengibacter sp.
TGAAATAAAAATGAGGCACAAACACTTATTACCAAAAGCCCCGCGATTACATAACGAGCGTTCCTTTTAACTGAAAATATTTTTCGCGGTGCAAATAAATTCACGCCAACTACAAAAAAGAAAAGACAAAATAAATAAGACGCGATGCCGAAGCCCGACCGGAAAAAAAGATCGGATATATAGGCGCCAAAAGTTCCTAAAGAATTAGTGAAATGTTGTTTGCTGTCAGGAAATAAAATTTTTGCATGGCTAATGCCCGATTGATCCTGCTGCCATGTAAATAAATATGATGTGAAAGCCACAAAAAGCAAAAACGAAATCAACACCAGTACGGCACCCGCAATTTTATGCGTACGTTCGTCATGAATTAATTTGTTCACTTCTAGTTTTTCCACTTTATCAGCTTTCAATTTAGAAGGAGTTGCCGCCTTTGATTTACTGTTTTTTTTTCCGTTAGATGCCATCGGTAACAAAGATAGGAAATGGAATATTGATTTTTTGCGCCTTGGGAAATGATAGCTGGTTATTTAGTTTTTGTTTGGGGAAATTCATTCAAAATTATTTTCTTTTACAGCCCAAAAAAAGAAAAATCCATCCCAGGATAAAACACAATCCACCAAATGGAGTAATGGCACCAATCCAATTAAAACCGGACTGCACCGTTGCTTTAATAGCCGCAAGAATGTATAATGAACCAGAGAATAAAATAATACCTGCGATAAATAATCTTCCCGCCCATAATAATTTTTTGCTGGGGAATTCTTTATAAATAATCCCGACAGCTAACAGCGCGAATACATGGTAGAATTGGTATTTAACAGAAGTTTCAAATATTTCTAACGCATAATCTGATATAGATCCTTTTAAAGTATGAGCAGCAAAGGCCCCTAACGCTACCGAAAGGGCTCCTAAAATTGCAGCAGTTTTTATAAATCCTTTGTGCATGTCTTATGAAATTATTTTCAATGAGAGTTAATATTTTACTTCGAAGTAATTTTTAAGATTCTTCTACTTTTTTATTGTCGCGCCGCCAATAATCTTCTTTGAATCAGATTCTAACTTCTTTTCAAAATGATTTTCTTCTTCCTTTTTTAAAAAATCTAAAGAATTTTTGTGAAGCTGATCGACTTCTAAAACGTGATCTGCTTTTAAATAAACCGGTTCTCGTTCTTTTAATTTTTGTCTAATAAAAAACAATAACTCGGACGTATTTACTTTTTTTAATAAAGGCCTTTTCTCTGTTTCGTCCATTACTCTTTCTAAAATAGATTCCGGCAACGCTTTTAAATAAATAACAGTTCCATGTTGTTGCATCCATTCCAGGTTATCAAAAAAACAAGGCGTTCCTCCCCCGCAGGCTACCATGTTTTTCCTGGGAGTTTCAAATTTGCGCAAGTGGTATCTTTCCATTTCGCGGAATTTTTCTTCCCCGTGTTTTTCAAAAATCTGTTCTACGGACAATTCAAAAACTTTTTCTATTTCTGTATCAAGATCAAAAAAAATGTATCCCTCTTGCTGGGCCCAAATGCGCCCCCAATGAGACTTACCGCTTCCCATAAAACCAATTAAAAAAATATTATGATTCAAATTTGTTTTATTTTATCTTCTGTAAAAGATTTCTGCGGAACTCGTCATCATCTTTATATTCAAAAGAATTTATTAAGGTCGTATTATCAAAAAGCAGAGTTGTAAATTCTTTACAATCCTGTAAACTTTCTTTTGTCAATCGAGGAAAGTATTCTAATAAGATTTCATCACTGTCACCTGCTATAACTTGTTCCATAATAGTTTTAACAGTGATCCTTGTTCCTTTTATAGTCGGCCTTCCTCCACAAATTTCAGAATCAGAAACAATATTTTTATATAATTTAGATTCCACTTAAAATTAGATTTATAATTATAATTTATTTAAACGCATTCAACCCTGTAATATCCATTCCTGTTATTAAAAGATGTACATCGTGTGTACCTTCATAAGTGATTACGCTTTCGAGATTCATCATGTGGCGCATAACCGGGTATTCTCCTGTAATGCCCATTCCGCCAAGAATCTGACGCGCTTCTCTTGCAATATTAGTGGCAATCTCACATCCGTTTCTTTTTGCCATACTTACCTGTTGAGGCGTTACTTTCCCCTCATTCATCAAAACGCCCAAACGCCAGTTAAGCAATTGCGCTTTCGTAATTTCTGTGATCATTTCAGCAAGCTTCTTTTGTTGCAATTGAAATCCGCCGATCGGTCTATCAAACTGAATTCTTTCTTTTGAATAACGCAACGCTGTATCGTAACAATCCATTGCCGCGCCAACCGCGCCCCAGGCTATTCCGTAACGGGCTTTGGTGAGGCAACTCAACGGTCCTTTTAAACCTTTTATATTGGGTAAAATATTTTCTTTAGGAACTTTTACATTATCAAAAACCAGCTCACCGGTAGCGCTGGTGCGAAGGCTCCATTTTCCATGAGTGGTCGGCGTAGTAAATCCTTCCATTCCTCTTTCAACAATTAATCCATGAATTTCGCCATTTTCATCTTTGGCCCAAACAACAGCAACCTGCGAAAAAGGCGAATTGCTGATCCACATTTTGCTGCCATTTAAAATTACATGATCACCATCTGGCTTATAATTGCTTAGCATTCCTGAAGGATCACTTCCATGATCAGGCTCTGTCAAACCGAAACACCCAAGCCATTCTCCGCTTGCCAGTTTGGGTAAATATTTTTTCTTTTGGTCTTCGCTTCCATATTCAAAAATCGGGAACATTACCAGCGAGCCCTGAACGCTTGCCGTGCTGCGAACGCCACTGTCGCCCCGTTCCAACTCCTGCATCATTAATCCATAAGAAATATAATCTAACCCACCGCCACCATATTCTTGCGGAATAGTTGGGCCAAAACATCCCAAATCGCCCAATTGTTTTACAATCTGCTGAGGAAACTCGGCCTTTTGCGCATAGTCTTCTATGATAGGTGAAATTTCTTTTTTCACATAATTACGAACACTGTCCCTCACCAGCTTTTGTTCATCGGTAAGTAATTCATCCACATTAAAATAATCAGGTGATTGAAATAGATCTTGTGCCATAAATCTTTTATTGGTTAACTCGTTTATTTATTAAGTGGTTAATTGGTCTAATAATATGTATAATTTCGAAATTCACTTTTCACTTCGCTATACCTATCGGGACACCATTCACTATTCACTATTCACTATTCACTATTCACTATTCACCATTCCTTATTCACGAAGGTAACTTTTCATTTCGGTTTGATATTGCCTCGCAACCTTGCGTGCCTCTTCCGCAAAATTTTCATCTTTTCCTGCATAAATAATCGCCCGTGAAGCGTTTACCAACAGGCCCACCTCGCTATTTAATCCATATTTGCAGACCTCTGAAAGGCTTCCGCCCTGGGCACCGACACCCGGAATCAATAAAAAATGATCAGGAATTATTTTTCGTATAGATGAAATTTCCGCCGCTTTGGTAGCACCCACTACGAACATGAGATTTCCCTTCGTTCCCCATTCGCTCGTTCTTCGAATTACTTCTTCATACAAAAACTGATCACCAATTTTTCGCTGTTGAAAATCTTCGCTCCCTTTATTGCTGGTCAATCCTAAAACAATCGTCCATTTATCCTGGTAATTCAAAAATGGTTTTACGCTGTCGCTTCCCATGTAAGGTGCAACAGTAATGGCATCGAACGGAATTGTTTCGAAAAAAGCTTTCGCATATTGATCAGAAGTATTACCGATATCACCACGCTTGGCATCCGCAATTTTAAAATGAGTTTCAGGAATGTAGTTCACTGTTTGTTCCAAAGCTTTCCAGCCTTTTGCGCCAAGCGATTCGTAAAAAGCGGTATTTATTTTATAAGC
>JBDTHD010000095.1:0-2297 GCA_039937075.1 Ginsengibacter sp.
TTGCTATTATCGCTCCTCTTTACCTTGATTCCATTTTTACTGCCTACCATTTAAAATCAGAAAACTCAATTCCAAAATATACCATTGCAGGTGCGGATTTTATCCAGGGAGCTGAACTTGCTTTAGATACGCTCAATCTTTATAGACGCCATGTGGAAGCATTCATTTATGATTCAAAATCAGTGGCTGAACCAATTCCTGCATTAATAAAAAGTGGAAAATTAGACAACATTGATTTAATAATCGGTTCTGTAAAGCCGCCTGAATATTATCCATTGGCTCAATTTGCTTTGCAAAAAAAGATCCCTTTTATTTCGGCTACTTATCCAAATGACGGAGATATCAGGCAAAACCCATCCTTACTGATTGCTAATTCTACATTAAAAGCCAATTGCGAAGCCATTTTCAGCTATATTCTTCAAAAGCACGGAGGTGATAATATTTATCTTTTTCACAAGAAAAATGACAATCGTATCAATAATTATTTCAACGAAATTAATTTAGTAGACAGCAAGCACTTATTGAATATAAAAAACATAGTACTGGATAGTTCCGTTTCCTCAGCGGGCCTGCGATATTTAATTGATACCACGAAACCAGTTGTAATTATCGGAGCGAGCCTTAATGAGGAATTTTCAAAAAAACTCGCAGATGCCTGTTACCCTGTTCAGAAAAAAAATCGTTTAATTTTAATCGGAATGCCAAACTGGGACGGGTTTTCATGCTGGTACAACACGAATGCATACACTGACTTTCCTATCAGGTATACGACTCCTCACTATCTTGCTAAAAATAATGTTTTCAAAAAATACATACAGGATAAGTATTTCCAATTGTATAATATAGATCCAAGTGATATGGTGGAAAAAGGATTTGGAGTCACCTATAATTTTACCTCAATTTTACTTCATCATCCCGGTTTCTTTATGCAGAATGTAAATGATACTTTGTACGCTCCTTTTCATAATTTCCTTTTCAGGCCAGTATATTTTGATAAAGCGCAGGTTGATTATTATGAAAACAAACACCTTTTTATTATGCAAATTCTCAATGGGGAAATTGCCCGTGAATAATTCTAACGGATTTTTTTTATCCAAAATAAAAATCTGGGATATTTGTTGATTTACTAATCCTCTACCCTACTTAAGCATCCCTTTTATTTCCTGCAATTTAAGCAAAGCTTCTACTGGTGTCAAACGATTGATGTCAACGACTTCCAGGATTTTTCGGATATCTTCGAAAGCCTGCGAATGAGCATCAAAAATACTGAGCTGCATTTGCGGGGCATTCAGTTGCTTCAGATTTTCCCTGATACTTTTCTTATGTTTTTTTACATCAACTTCTAAGAAATCTTCTTCCGATGGATCAACATGTTTTGATTCCAATTGTTTTAAAATTTCGTTAGCCCTGTCAATCAAAGACGGCGGCATTCCAGCCATTTTTGCCACATGAATACCAAAGCTGTGGATACTTCCACCGGCAACCAATTTCCTTAAAAAAATAATTTTATTACCAGCTTCTTTGTTGGTAATGTGAAAATTTTTTACCCGTTCAAATTTATTTTCCAACTCATTTAGTTCGTGATAATGCGTCGCAAATAAAGTTTTGGGCGCATGAGAAGAACGATGTAAATATTCAACAATGCTCCAGGCAATTGAAATACCATCATAAGTAGAAGTGCCGCGCCCTATTTCATCAAGAAGTATTAAACTTCGCGGGCTGATGTTGTTTATGATACTCGCGGTCTCGTTCATTTCAACCATAAAAGTACTCTCGCCGCTGGTAAGATTATCGCTGGCGCCCACTCTCGTAAATATTTTATCTGTCTGCGGAATTCTCGCCTCTTCTGCCGGAACAAAACTTCCTGTATGAGCCATTAGAGTAATCAAAGCCGCCTGCCGCAAAATGGCGCTTTTACCGCTCATGTTCGGGCCGGTTAAAATAATTACCTGTTGCGATTGCGGATCTAAAAAAATATCGTTGGCAATGTAACTTTCACCCTGTGGCAAGTTTCTTTCAATTACCGGATGGCGGCTGGCTACCAATTCAAGTTCAAGTCCGGTGTGCAGTACAGGTTTTTTATATTTAAAATGTAATGCATTATTGGCAAAGCAAATAATACAATCCAACACGGCAAAAACGTGGCCGTTCAACTGCATGGGTGCGATATAATCCTGTAACTCATTTAATAATTGCTCAAAAATATTCTGTTCCAGTTGCAGTATTTTATCTTCTGCGCCGGTAATTTTTTCTTCATATTCTTTCAGTTCAGGCGTAATATATCTTTCGGCGTTAGT
>JBDTHD010000096.1:0-2494 GCA_039937075.1 Ginsengibacter sp.
GCAAACCGCGGCTTTCTTGCCTGAACTGCGCACTTTTTACAATTAAATATCCTACAGTTATTAAATTTCTTAACTCACAAAGTTGTGGTGAAACCGTAGCGATTTGATAAAATTTTTCCGTTTCGATGTGAAGCAGGTCAAGCCTTTTCATCGCTCTTTCAAGTCGGACATTCGTTCTTACAATTCCTACATAATCTGTCATTAACAATTGTAATTCTTTCAGGCTTTGGGTAATTAAAATCATTTCTTTTGGGGCATTCGTTCCTTTCGCATTCCAATCAGGAATCGCGTCATTATACTCAACGGAATTAATTTGTTTAACTGAATCGAGATAACACCGATGTGCAAAAACCATTGCTTCCAACAGTGAATTGCTTGCCAACCTGTTGGCGCCGTGCAAACCAGTACTGGCGCATTCTCCACATGCATATAAATTTTTAATAGAACTTTTTCCCCATTCATCGGCTTTTATGCCGCCACAGCTATAATGTGCCGCGGGAGCCACAGGAATATATTTTTTGAAAACATCAATGCCTATTGATTTACATTTTTCATAAATGTTAGGAAAATGATGGAGGAATTTTTCATGATCCATTTTGGTGCAATCTAAAAAAACATGTTCGGTACCATTGATTTTCATTTCATTGTCAATAGCGCGCGCCACGATATCCCGCGGAGCAAGGTCTTTTCTTTCATCATATTTTTCCATGAAAGCTTCGTCATTTTTATTTCTCAAGATTCCCCCATCGCCACGCACGGCTTCGGTGATTAAAAATGCCTGTCCACTTTTTCCGGCCTCGTATAATGCAGTTGGATGAAACTGGATAAATTCCATATTTTCAATTCTTCCTTTCGCCCTATAAGCCATAGCCACCCCATCTCCTGTGGCGATAGAAGGATTAGTGGTAGTGCGGTATACCTGCCCGTTTCCACCGCTCGCAAGCAGCGTGATTTTCGAAAGAATCTTCTCAATTTTTCTCTCTTGCAAGTTGAGCACGTAAACGCCAAAGCATTCGATATCAGGTGTTGATTTGGTAACGAGGTAACCAAGATGATGCTGCGTAATAATATCTACAACAAAGCAGTGGCTTATTAAATTGATATTCGGTTGTTTTGAAATTTCTTCCAACAGCGTTTCTTCAATTTCTTTACCCGTCACATCTTTGTGGTGTAGAATTCTAAATTCACTATGACCGCCTTCTTTTCCCAGTGCATATTCTCCGGAATTTTCTTTGTCAAAATCAGCGCCCCAGTTGATAATTTCTTTTATTCTCTCAACGCCTTCTTTCACCACAATTTCCACGATTCCAGGATTGCACAATCCGTCGCCGGCAGTTAAAGTGTCTTCAATGTGTTTTTCAAAACTGTCATTATTAAAATCGGTGACACCTGCAACGCCGCCCTGGGCATACTTTGTATTGGTTTCATCGCTTACCGTTTTGGTTAAAATAGTTATTATTTTTTCAGGGCAATCTCTGGCAACTTTTAAAGAGTAAGTAAGGCCGGCGATGCCACTACCAATTACAAGAAAATCTGTTTTCAATTTTGATGGTTTAATTAGAAATGAAATTAAAAGTGACTACCAAAATCAACCTCCTGATTTTTTTAAAAATTAGGAGGTTTTAGGAGTTTTTTATTTATGGGTAAAATAAGAATCCCTCCTATTTATTGGTTTACTGAAAAATGTTAATTGGAAAGTGCTAATTCAGGCTCAACCCACACATTATTTTCTTTTAATAAATTAACCAGCTCATCTACGGCTATTGCTTCAGGAATATTTCTCTTCAACACTTCTTTTCCCTTGTATAAAGTTATTTTTCCCGTGCCGCTTCCTACATAACCAAAATCTGCATCTGCCATTTCTCCGGGGCCATTTACGATACATCCCATGATGGCGATTTTTAATCCCTTTAAGTGATGAGTGACAGATCTTATTTTCGCGGTGGTTTCCTGCAAATCAAAAAGCGTTCTGCCACATGAAGGACAACTAATAAATTCTGTTTTAGAAATTCGTGTTCGTGATGCTTGTAAAATTCCGAAGGCAATCGAATTAATTAATTTATAATCCGGAACGTGATTTTTATCCTGGTAATGATCACTGAGTAAAATTCCATTTCCAAAACCGTCTATCAACAAAGCTCCGGTTTCAATGGCAAAGTGGATAAGGGTTTCATCCATTGTTTCTTTTTCGCTGTCGCAAATAATTATTGCCGGATTTTTAATTTCTCTTTCATTCAGTTCCACAAACATCCTGCGGATACTTTGAACTGCATTCTCATTTTCTGTTCTTAAACATAGAACAAGCGTGCTGTCATTTTTTATTTTTTCAAAGAATTTTTCTTTATCAAATTCTGTGGTATTTTTTGAATAACAATCAAGCGTCACAAAATTTATCAAAGAAGATTTTTCGATTGATTCATCCAGATATTGCTGAGAACTGATGATTGGAAGACATTTGCTTTTATCAACTTCTGATTTCCAGAAATCATAATTA
>JBDTHD010000097.1:0-4862 GCA_039937075.1 Ginsengibacter sp.
AAATGATCGTACATTTTTATCTCTTTACCTACAAATAGGCACAATCGTATTGCTGTTGCGACGGAAACAAAAAACTATTCATATTTTTAGTGCCTCTTTATAATCTAATAAATTTATCATGAATAAAAAATGGTTTTTCCTTGGCGTTTTTATTATATTTTCTTGTTTCAATTCAAATTTTTTATTTGCGCAAAATGCCGCTGTAAAGCAGGTTCAGCTCACAAAATTCGATTTGCAATCTTCTTCCGTTATACCGCAGTCCGGCGAAATCCTTTCAAATGTTTCATACAATTCAAATGTATATTGGTTTCCTGTAAAAGTTCCCTGTACGGTTCTTACCGGTTTGGTGGAAAATAAAGTGTATCCTGATCCTTACATCGGAATGAATAATATGCTGATTCCCGATGCGTCAGATTCTTTTAATCATCAATATAACCTGGAACAATACAGCTACCTTCCCAACGACCCTAATCCCTGGAAAAAACCATATTGGTACCGCACTACTTTTGATGTTCCGCAAGGTGATAAGGGGAAACATTTTCAATTGATTTTTAAAGGAATTAATTATCGCGCTGAGGTTTGGGTTAACGGAAAACGCATTGCTGACTCGTCTGAAATGTCTGGAATGTTTGCCCAATATTCTTTGGATGTAAGTAAAGTAATTAACGCAGGTAAAAACAATGCGCTGGCAGTAAAAATTTACCCGTTGGATTTTCCCGGTTTGCCTGCAACTCCTCAATTGAAAGCCTTAGGCGATTTCTTTGCCAATGGCGGTCCGACGGGAGATATAGGAAAAAATGTGACGATGCTTTGCTCCGTTGGGTGGGATTGGATGCCGGCAGTTCGTGATAGAAATATGGGAATATGGCAGCCGGTTTACTTGCGCACTTCCGGACAGGTTACTATTCAAAATCCTCATATCAAAACGGATTTAGGCAATCTTCCAGATACAAATGTTGCCAAACTTTCGCTCAATCTTTCTTTAAATAATTTCAGTGATGCTGCGCAACATGGAAAGCTTAAAATTACCATCAGTCCTGAAAATTTCAATGGTTCATCTTTTTCCTTTGAGCAAAATGTTTTGATCAATGGAAATAGCTCTTCAAAAATTAATTTAACGCCGGAAAATATAAAACAATTCACTATTCAGAAACCGCATTTGTGGTGGCCTAACGGTTATGGTGAGCCGAATTTGTACCGTATCCATTTACAATATCAAAATGGCAGTCAAATTTCTGACGACACCTCTTTTGTTTTTGGAATTCGTACTGTCAGTTCTAAAGAAGTAATGGTGACTGGTTGGGCAAGAAGAGATTTTTATGTAAATGGGCAAAGAATAAATCTCACAGGCGGTGCGTGGGTTCCGGACATGATGCTGAACCGCGATTCCCTCCGTTACGATTACGAATTGCATTTGTGCAGAAATTCCAATATCAATCTTGTTCGCATTTGGGGCGGCGGTGTTGCACCTCCCGATATGTTTTTTGAAGCGGCTGATAAATATGGTTTGCTAATCTGGCAGGATTTCTGGGTCACCGGCGACACACAAGGTGAGTTCAAAGGCTCGGCTAACTGGCCTTTGGAAGGAAATGTATTTATAAAAAATATGGTGAGCACAATTTATAGAATAAGAAATCATCCAAGTCTTTTGGTATGGACCGGGGGAAACGAAGGCCATGCAAGAAAAGAATTATACGATGCAATAAGAGAAAATATAGCAACGTTGGATGGAACGCGCCCATTCATTCCGAGTTCGTCTGGATATGCAAAATTACCAGAAGGATGGAAAGGCTCATGGCCTGATGATGAGCCTTCAGGAGTTTATAGCGGAGGACCCTATTCATGGCAGGATGCAGCGCATTATTATGATTTGGTAAATGCCGGAAAAGATTGGGTTTTTAAAGATGAAACAGGAATTCCTTCACAACCGCCTTATGAAACTTTACCGCAAATCATCAACAACCTGGTCCCGGATTCTACGTTGCCATTTCCGTTAAATAATACGTGGGGATATCATGATGCTTGTGTAGGAAATGGGCATTACGATACCTACTATAATGCAATGGCAGAAAGATACGGAACTCCCGTAAGTATGAAGGACTTCTCCGACAAAATGCAATTGGTAAATGCAAATGGTTACCGTGGAATTTTTGAAGCGGCCGGACATAAATTAAATGAAACCGGTGGTGTAATGTTATGGAAATTAAATGCTGCGTTGCCAAGTGTTATCTGGCAGGTTTATGATTGGTATCTCAATCCAAACGCAGGATATTATTTCATGCAAAGAGCTGTTGAACCGGTGCACATTCAATTAAACCTGGATGATTCTGCCGTTGCTGTTATTAATCGCTCTTATAAAATTCAAAAAGACCTTTCTGCAGATATTAAAATATTTGATTTGAATAGTAAATTATTATTCAGCCAGAAAAAATCAATTTCATTGACAGCAACAGATGTAAAAGAATCACTTTCATTAGCGAATGTTTTATCAAAAGAAAAAGGGATTTCTTTCGTGGTTCTAAATCTTAAAAACTCAGCAGGAAAAACGATTTCCCATAATGTGTATTGGGTTTCACCGGACCATAATTTCAAGGCTTTAACAGGCATGAATTCCGCGAATCTGAATGTGAAAATTGTAAAATCTAAAAAGGGAACAACAGCAACTTCCTGGACTTTTCAATTCACCAATACAACTAACAAAATAGCTTTTTTCATCAATCCTCAAATCATAAAAAACGGCAAAGAAATATTGCCCAGCTTCTGGTCTGATAATTATTTTTCATTATCTCCAAATGAATCAACAACGGTAACCGTAAGCATTCCAAATGCGACGATAAAAGATGGAAAACCGCAGCTGGCGTTGAGCGGATGGAATGTGGAGAAAAAAAATTATGATTTAAATTAATGAAATTGTTTTGAGACAGATAAAATAAACACAATGAAAAGCGCTGGTTTAAGACTACCACGAGGGAAATGATTTTATCAATCAACAAATAAAAATCTAAAAAGATTGATAGAGTTTGCGGATCGTATTCCTTCCTGACATCGAGTCAAAATCCTGTTTCTTCTGTGGACAAACTTTGTACAGTATTCTCTGTGGCCGGAGTTATAAGAGAACTAATATTGGTCCCGGCTTCTTTCGTTTCATCTTGTTGTTCCTTTTTCTTTTTGCCGGTAATCATAAGTCCAATCATCATAAAAAGCGCTGTTAAAACTATCACTTGTATCACCAATGATTTATTGACCAAAGGGAAAGCCAGGGTAGCGGGAATAGAAAAAAATAAAAGGATGGTAATTAAGCCCCTGGGAGATACAAACAAAAGCGGGAAAAAGGGTAGCCTCCCGACTTTCAGAATGATTGCACGTATAATTACAATAACAGCAAATATCAATAAAGCCGAACCAAATGTATCTATGTTAATTATTTCTTTCGTTTCAAATGAATAACCGAATAATGTAAAAAAGAATGCCCTGACTAAAAAAGCACCTTCCATAACTATTTCCCTGAATTTAGAAACTTCTTTATTAAACTCGTATGGATTTAATTTTTTGATCCATTTAAAATTTTTCAATTCATCAATATTGCCCAAAAATAATCCAAAAAACAAAATGAATATTAAGGCTGGAAGATGAAATATTTCCGAAACGGCATAAATTAAAATGATAAGAATAATAATGGGAGCATGCTTAATAGGATGGTCTATTTTACGTAGCAAAAAAGACAATCCTACAGTTGCTATAAAAGAAACTACGCTAATAATTAAAACCTGCAACCCAAAATGAAGAAGGGCTTGGCCATTCACATATATATTCTGAATGGCAAAATTAAAAAACACCACTCCCATAATGTCTGATAAGCTACTTTCATAAATGACGAATTCCTTGTTTTTTAGAGAAAGATTTTTGGCGCTTGAAATGGCTACGGAACTGCTAATAACAGATATAGGAATTGCATTTATCAAAGCTTGCCGCATTGAGATTCCACCAAAATAGTGGAAAGCATAAGATATAATAAAAGACAAAGCCAATATGGAAATAAACGAGCTCAAAAAAGATTTTCTTATTAGCTTGAATTTGGAACGATTCAATTCGAGTTCCAGCGCTCCTTCCAATACAATTAGTATTAATCCTAAAGTACCAAATATGGGAAGTAACCCGGAAAGATCCGGAATTTTAAAGGAAAAAAAATTCGTAATCTGTCTTACTGTCCATCCCAAAATCAATAAGAGTATTACTGAAGGGATTTTCGTACGGGCCGAGGATAGATCAAAAAGATAGCCAATTAAAAGCAGGATACATATTACAATTATTACGGTCATCGTCATAAGAATGAATTTTTAGAAGGACTATCTTCTATTCCGCTTTTTTTATTTCGGCCGCCTGCAATATAAAATGATTTTTTTCAGCAAAAGTACTTTACGGGCATTTTTCTGCTTTCCCCAAAAAGAAATTTGGGTTATTTGTTGGTTTACTGAAAAATAAAACTTGTCCAATAACTATCGGAAAATTATCGCTTGTTTAGAAATTTATTATAAAGAAGATAACCCCATATTTAAATCTTCCAGAAGGTCTTCTACATTTTCTATTCCAACAGAATAGCGGATAAGACTCTCGGGAATACCCAATAATTTTCTTTGCTCTTCTGTAAGCTCCACATGGCTTGTAGTTCTTGGCGGACCTGCCAGAGTGCCCACGGAACCTAAGCTTGCAGCAAGATGCACCAATTTCAATTTTTGTAAAAACTTCTTTACCATTTCATAATCTCCATCGAGAGAAAAACTTAATACGCCACCAAAACCGCGCATTTGCTCTTTGGCAATCGAATGTCCCGGATGCGTTTCTAATCCGGGATAAAAGACATC
>JBDTHD010000098.1:0-5726 GCA_039937075.1 Ginsengibacter sp.
ACTGTTTCAAGCGATGCCGAAGACAATAAAATTTACCTGCGCCCGGAGACAGCCCAGGGAATTTTTGTAAATTTTCTCAATGTGCAAAAAACAGGAAGAATGAAAATTCCTTTTGGTATTGCACAAACGGGAAAAGCTTTCAGAAATGAAATTGTTGCACGCCAGTTCATTTTTCGCATGCGCGAATTTGAGCAAATGGAAATGCAGTTTTTTGTTCGCCCCGGCACAGAAATGCAATGGTACGAATACTGGAAAGCAGAACGATTAAAATGGCACGAAAGCCTTGGCATTCCTGCGGAAAAACTGCGCTATCATAATCATGTGAAACTGGCTCATTATGCCAACGCTGCGGTGGACATTGAATTTGAATTTCCTTTTGGTTTTAAAGAACTGGAAGGAATTCATTCACGCACTGATTTTGATTTGAAACAGCACCAGGAACTGAGCAAAAAGAAATTGCAGTATTTTGATAACGACCTTAAAGAAGATGGAAAACCTTACGGAAATTATATTCCTTATGTAGTAGAAACTTCTGTTGGTTTAGATCGTTTGTTCCTCACCGTTATAAGCACCTCTTATGCGGAAGAAAAATGGGCAAAAGAAGATGGAAGCGAAGACAGCCGCGTCGTTCTGAGAATTCCTACAAAGATTGCTCCTTATAAACTCGCTATACTTCCTTTGGTAAAAAAAGACGGACTTCCGGAAATTGCGAAAAATTTACTGAATGAATGCAAACAAAGCTTTCATACTTTTTATGAGGAGAAAGATAGTATCGGCAAGCGTTACAGAAGAATGGACGCAATCGGTACACCTTTTTGTGTCACAATCGATCACCAAACAAAAGAGGATAATACAGTTACCATCAGGGATAGGAATACAATGACGCAGGAAAGAATTGCTTTATCTGAAGTAACAAAAATGATACAAGAAAAAATGAATTGACATTTATTGTAAAACAGAAAATTGGGTTATTTGTTGCTTTACTCCATATATTTTAGGGAAAGATTACTATTTTAGTTTTTATAATAAATTTCCAAACTTTACTATTAGAATAGAATTTATCTATTCTAACTTTTGCGAACCCTGCTGCTGTTTTTTCTTTAATGCTTCTGTTTCTTCATCTGGTTTTTCTTTTTCCAGGATTGATTTTTTACCGGTTTCTACTTCTACCATTTTTGTCGTTACTGCATAATCCTCCGGATGGATTTCTGAACCGAATTCAATTGCATAGGCTTTGGTTAGTTCTGCGCCAAAATAAAGGATCATAGCGGAAAAATATATCCATAATAATAAAATAATTAGCGATCCGGCTGCGCCGTAAGTGCTTCCTACATTGCTTTTGCTGATATAAAACGATATTCCGAATTTAGCAAGCATAAATAAAATCGCCGTGATTAAAGCCCCCACTAATACATCTTTCCACTTAATTTTTGCATCGGGAAGTACCTTATAAATTGCTCCAAAAATCAATGTCGTTACGACCAATGTAATGATTGTGTTAATCACATATATTAGAATCACGGTTATACCGGGGAAATGAGCTTTTAAGGAACTGCTAAATGTTTCTATCAGCGCAGAAAGAGTTAAAGAAACCAGCAACAAAAAACCCAGTCCTATTATCACTGAAAATGATAAAAAACGGTTTTTCAACATATTCAACCATCCTGTTTTTGGTTTTGGTTTTATGCCCCAGATAAAATTAATGGTGTCCTGAATTTGCAAAAATACAGTGGTGGCGCCAATTATCAACGTTATGACTCCAATGATAAAAGCGAATTCGCTTTTGCCGGAAAGAGAAGCATTTTCAATCATCGTCTGCAATTGTGAGGCTGTATCAGAGCCAATAAAATTAGAAAGCTGTTCATAAATTTTACCCTCAGCAGCATCTTTCCCCAAAAACAAACCACTGAGAGAAATAATAATAATCATCAATGGAGCCAACGAAAAAATGGTGTAATAAGCAAGCGAGCTACTCATTTTCGTAATCCTGTGATCAGAAAACCCTTGAAAAGAACTTTTTAAAACTTCCCATATACGTTTTGGTGTAACTTTTTTCTTCATAATTTACATGGTTTGCGTATGTACTACAAAAAAACTACCAATATATCTTGTGGGCATACTGAAATTATTTTATTTTATAAAGAAATTCAACAAATTTGCAAATGAAAAAAATGAACTCTTTCATGAGAACTTCGTCAGACAATAAGGATTTCCAATACCTGGTTTCTTTGCTCGATAAAGATCTTGCCATAAGAGATGGCGATGAGCATGCCTTCTACGCTCAATTTAATAAGATTACAAATATCAAAAACGTCGTCATTTACTATATTGATGAAAAAGCTATTGGAGCGGGAAGCCTAAAAGAATATCAACCAAGCCAAGTAGAAATAAAGAGAATGTTTGTATTGCCGGAATTCAGAGGGAAAGGGATTGCCTTTAAGATTCTGAAAGAACTAGAAAAGTGGGCCTTACAATTGAATTATGCTGAATGCATTTTGGAAACCGGTAAAAAGCAGTCCGAAGCCATTGGTTTATATCGAAAGGCCGGATATAAAATTATTGAAAATTATGGCCAATATACAAATGTTGCTAATAGCGTTTGTATGGCAAAAAGAATTTCTTAATTTCTAAATCTTTTAAAAAGAATCTTACTAAACTATTTAATTCTTTTCTCTTTGATCCTTGCACTTTTACCGCTTCTTTCGCGAAGAAAATATAATTTGGAACGGCGTACTTTACCTACTTTATGCAGTTTAATACTTTCAATGCTCGGTGAAAAAACAGGAAATAAACGCTCAACTCCAATGCCATCGCTTATTTTACGTACAGTAAAAGTTGCGGTTCCACCTTCACCCTGGCGCTTTACCACATCTCCTTTAAAGCTCTGGATCCTTTCCTTATTACCTTCCACTATTTTATAGTTTACAGTAATATTATCACCCGCTTTAAATTTCGGGAACTCTTTTTTTGTAGTCAACTGTTCGTGAACAAATGCGATTGCATTCATGGCTTTTTTATTTAGGAGTGCAAATGTAAGTTAATTTTGATAAATTTTTACATTCCTACCCTCTTTTATTGTAAAATATACTCAACCAAATAATAAAGCCGGATTTGGAATTACCTGGCAACATTTACTGCCCTTTTTTCTCTGATAACTGTTACTTTTATCTGCCCGGGATAAACCATCTCTGTTTGAATTTTTTGAGCAATCTCAAAACTTAACTTATCGCTCTCTCCGTCGCTTACTTTTTCTGATTCTACAATTACCCTCAATTCACGACCTGCCTGAATTGCATAAGCTTTTTCTACTCCCTGGTAAGCAAGCGCGAGGTTTTCCAAATCTTTTATTCTTTGCAGATATTGTTGCATTATTTCACGACGGGCGCCAGGTCTTGCGCCACTCATGGAATCGCACGCCTGAACCACAGGAGAAATAACGTATTCCATTTCCACTTCATCGTGATGGGCGCCGATAGCATTACAAACCGCAGGATTTTCTCCGTACTTTTCAGCCAGTTTCATTCCCAAAAGTGCGTGGCTTAATTCAGTTTCTTCGTCAGGCACTTTACCAATATCATGCAACAAACCAGCACGTTTGGCCAATTTAGCATTCATTCCTAATTCAGCGGCCATTATTCCACACAAATTGGCTACTTCCCTGCTGTGCATTAATAAGTTCTGGCCATAAGATGAGCGAAATCGCATCTTTCCAACAATTCTTACCAATTCTTTATGAAGCCCGTGAATCCCAAGTTCAATTACCGTACGCTCGCCGATTTCCATTATCTGGTCCTCAATTTGTTTGCGGGTTTTTTCAACTACTTCTTCAATACGCGCAGGATGTATGCGTCCATCAGTTACCAATCTTTGCAACGAAAGACGGGCTATTTCACGCCTCAATGGATCAAAACATGAAAGAATGATAGCCTCTGGCGTGTCGTCTACAATCAAATCAACACCTGTCGCAGCTTCAATTGCACGAATGTTTCTCCCTTCCCGGCCAATAATGGAACCTTTTATTTCATCGCTTTCAAGATTGAAAACGGTGATAGCATTTTCAATTGCCTGCTCTGCAGCAGTGCGCTGAATGGTTTGAATAATAATTTTTCTGGCTTCTTTATTCGCGCGCAATTTAGCATCATCCACAATTTCCTGTGTAATGCTCAAGGCTTGGGAATTGGCCTCATTTTTAAGCGTTTCAATGAGTTGTGCTTTTGCTTCATCAACAGATAACCCAGAAACCTTTTCCAGCCTTTTAATATGTTCTTCCTGGTGTTTTTCAAGCTCAGTTCGCTTGATATTTACTACTTCAATCTGGCGATTGAGATTTTGCTTAATAACCTCATTTTCTTTAATTAACCTTTCTATATTCTGGTCTTTTTGGTTAATGGATTGTTCCTTTTGCTTGGTTCGGTTTTCAGCATCGTTTAATTTCTGGGTTCGTTGCAAAACTGCTTTTTCATGCTCTGATTTTAATTGTACAAAATGCTCTTTTGCCTCTAGTTGTTTTTCCTTTTTTAAAGTTTCGGCGTTTGACCTTGCATCGGAAAGGATTTGTTGGGCTTGTTGTTCAGCATTTTCTAAGATTTGTTTTGTATTTTTTGCAAATAATATTTTTCCCAGCAGGATACCTACAATTAATGCTACGGCTCCTACAATTATGGGGAGAAGTTGTTCCATTGTTTTTTAATGATTTTAAGTCGGTTCATAATCTAAGTCCACTTTAATAGCAAATAAGCAAATACACTTTTGGTAGTTAACGAAGATAATAAAATTGTAAAGAATGAATTGATTATAAATAATTTAATCCAAAAGATAAGATTAAAATCTTTATAAATTTTTGATAAGCAATCAGTGCCAGGTAAAATTCAGCAATAATATTTTTGATTACTATGGCTTATACCTTTTGAGAATAATCGATGCATTATGACCTCCAAAACCAAATGTGTTGCTCAATGCAGCGTTTACTTCTCTCTCCTGGGCTTTGTTAAAAGTAAAATTAAGTTTTGGATCAAATGCGGGATCGTCCGTAAAATGGTTAATGGTTGGCGGGACGATATTTTTGGTAATGGCAAGTATAGTGGCCAATGCTTCTATTACGCCGGCCGCGCCAAGACAGTGGCCTGTCATCGACTTGGTAGAACTAATGTTTAAATTATGAGCACTATCTCCAAAAACATCTAAGATTGCCTTTGTCTCGGCGATATCTCCTAACGGTGTTGAAGTTCCATGAACATTAATATAATCAATGTCTTCAGGTTGCATACCTGCTTCTGCCAGTGCAATGCGCATTACATTTTTTGCGCCTAACCCTTCGGGATGAGGGGCCGTAATGTGGTACGCATCTGCTGTAGCTCCGCCTCCAGCGATTTCACAATAAATTTTCGCACCTCTTGCAATTGCATGCTCCAATTCTTCAAGAACCAATATCCCTGCAGCTTCGCCCATTACAAATCCATCTCTGTCTTTATCAAATGGCCTGGATGCGGTTTTGGGATCATCATTCCTTTCGCTTAGCGCTTTCATTGCATTAAAACCGCCAACTCCTGATTCAGAAATTACGGCTTCACTACCACCGGTAAGAACAATATCTGCCTTTCCTAAACGAATGTTATCAAAAGCGTCAATTATGGCGTTAGTACTACTTGCGCAGGCGCTTACCACGGCAAAATTAGGCCCACGAAATCCAAAACGCATGGAAATCTGCCCTGCGGCAATATCCAAAA
>JBDTHD010000099.1:0-2732 GCA_039937075.1 Ginsengibacter sp.
CATTTGTCTTCATGCGCAAAACCTTTTACATATTGGCAAGTTCTTTTCGGCTAACTATGCAGGAATTAATGGTTAATAAGTTGCGCACGTCACTTTCATTAATAGGAATTTCTTTTGGTATTTTTTGTATTATCGGCGTTTTAGCAACGGTGAATAGTCTTCAAATGAACATCCAAAATCAAATCAATTCACTTGGTACCAACACCATCTATATTGACAAGTGGCAATATTTTTCAAATGGCCCGGATTATCCCTGGTGGAAATTTGTAAACCGCCCCGAACCCAAATTTGATGAGGTTAAATTAATTAAAGAACGTAGCTCTCTTGCAAAGAACGTAGCGTTTTTAATAAATGACAGGGTTAATATTGAATACCAGAACGCTGCTCTGGAGGGTGTTCAGATGTATGGTATTTCCGAGGAAGAAAATGACATCCAGCCGATAACAATTGGCTACGGTAGGTTTATTTCCGGCGCAGAATTTTCTTCCGGAAGTTCTGTGGTTATTATCGGTTATTCAAATGCAGAAAATTTATTCGGAAACGCTGAGATGGCGATAGGAAAAGAAATAAACGTAAAAAAACACAAAGCGACAATCATTGGAGTTATTAAAAAAACCGGTAAATCAATGGTTGGGATTGATTACGATCAAAGCATTTTTGTTCCCTATCGTTTTGCGAGAAATTTAATCAATGAAAAAAACAGTGGGCCTAAAATTATCGTAAACGCAAAAAACAATGTCAGCTCCCAGGAACTGGCTGATGACCTTGAAGGAGTAATGAGGTCAATAAGGAAACTAAGCCCCAAGCAAGAAGATGATTTTACATTGAACCAGATTTCAGGAGCGAGTGAACAAGTGAGCTCCTTATTTTCAAGTATCAATATCGGCGGTTGGGCTATTGGTATCCTAAGCCTGGTCGTAGGCGCTTTTGGAATTGCCAATATTATGTTTGTAACTGTAAAAGAACGCACCCCAATTATTGGATTAAAAAAAGCAATCGGCGCTAAAAAGCGAAGCATACTTTCTGAATTTCTTTTAGAATCAGCAACCATTTGTATTTTAGGTGGCCTTATGGGATTGCTTCTTGTTTACCTGCTTACGCTCGTGCTTACCAACCTGTTTTCTTTTCCTGTTTATATCTCCGGTGGAATTCTTTTCCTGGCTATTTCATTATGTATTATTATCGGTATTTTAGCCGGAATAATTCCTGCGTTGAGTGCATCGCGCTTGGATCCGGTGGTGGCAATCAGGTCTAAATAGGAAAATGAATTTGCCTCTATTAGAAACTATCTATATTCTCGGCTAATCATGGGCGTTATATCTTATTCTAACAAGAACAGTAAACAAATAACTAACTCACAATTTTATTTTGTTCTATTATTTTCCAAAAGAAATCTATTTTATTTTGTAAAGCTCCGAATCAAAAACTTGTAGCTATTTTTACAGGTAATTAATTTCTATCTTATTAAATTACCCTCATGCATAAAAGCGTTCTATTCGCAGCGATCCTTTTTTTAGCAGCATCGGCACAATCTCAAACTTCAGAAAACTTAGTTCAATATGTACATCCTATTATCGGTACAGAGCGTATGGGGCATGTGTATCCCGGCGCTACGGTTCCATTTGGAATGGTACAATTAAGCCCTGATACGGATACAATTCCTTATGAAACCGATGGACATTATAATCCCGATGTTTACAAATATTGTGCGGGATACCAATATGATGATAAAACAATTGTTGGGTTTAGCCATACGCATTTCAGTGGAACCGGCCATTCTGATTTGGGTGATTTTCTGATAATGCCAACAGTCGGAAAATTGCTATTAAATCCCGGAAAGGCCGATGATCCCGAAAGTGGTTTCCGTTCGCGATTTTCTCATAAAACGGAAGTGGCCGAAGCAGATTATTACAAAGTAAAGCTGGACGATTACGATATTCTTGCAGAGCTCACAGCTACTGCCCGTGTTGGCTTTCATCAATACACTTTTCCAAAAACAGACAGCGCGCATATCATCCTGGATTTGATGAGCGGCATCTATAATTATCCTGATAAAAATGTTTGGACTTTTATTCGTGTGGTGAATGATTCTTTGTTAACGGGATATAGGCAAACGAGCGGCTGGGCGCGGACAAGAACGGTTTATTTTGCGATGCAGTTTTCAAAACCTTTTATAGATTATGGTGATAAAAACTTTTCCAAACCGGAACCATATCATGGGTTCTGGGGCAAGTTTGATCAGAGCAAAAACTTTCCTGCCCTTGCTGGCCGTCAATTGCGCATGTACTTTAATTTTAAAACCAACGAAGGAGAAAAAATAAAAATAAAATTTGCACTTTCGCCGGTTAGCCAGGCTGGCGCATTGAACAATTTAAATGCAGAAATTCCAGGTTGGAATTTTGAAAAAGTGAAAGAAAAAGGGCAGGAACAATGGAATAAAGAATTGCATAAAATTGTGATTAATGCTGACAAAGAGGAGAAGGTAAATTTTTATACGGCGATGTACCATGCCTTTATCAATCCAACGATTTACATGGACGACAACGGGGATTACAAAGGATTTGATCAAAATATTCATCACGCAAGTGGCTTTACGAACTATACCACTTTTTCTTTGTGGGATACTTACCGTGCACTGCATCCATTGTTTAATATTATTCAGCCAAAACGAAATGGCGACATGATAAAATCTATGTTGGCACATTATGATCAAAGTGTGATGCACATGTTGC
>JBDTHD010000100.1:0-5754 GCA_039937075.1 Ginsengibacter sp.
GCTTTTTCACTTTCCAATTCTGCTATTACCTCATCCCTATTGACCCAATCGCCATCTTTTTTATCCATTTTGTAAGGGTTACTTCGTTAATGCTTTCGCCCACAGAAGGCACTTTAATTTCTATTGGCATGAATTTTTTTTAAGAATTACAAACCTAATCTAAAATGAGAAATACACAAAAAGCAAACCGAATCTGAATTAGTGGTTAAATTAAACCTAATTCAGATTTTAAAAAGTAATTTCGTTCTAAACAACACAAAATTAAATCACGGTTTTAAACAAATAATGTTTTCCTGACTTGCATACAAAAAAAGTTATTGATGTCACGGCTAAATTATTTATTTTTATACAAACAGGGAATAATAGAATTTCAACAGTTCAAATTATGAGGCTAAAATTTATATTTATTATTTTACTTTTCTTTATTAGGATCAACGGTGTTGACGCACAGTTAACCATTCAAGCTGCTAATTTAACGGTTCAGTCTGGCGCTACTGTTGCAGTTCAGGGTAACATGTCCAGTACAAAAGATCTTCCGGCGATGGGAAAATTTTTGCTAAATGGAACTTCTTCTCAATCTATCAACATGAATGGAAAATCTATTCCAAACTTAGAAATAGATAATACTTCCGGTATAACTTTAGCTGCGGACGCAAGAATTTCAAATTCACTTCTATTCACCAATGGAAAAATTAGTGCAGGAAATTATAATTTTTCTCTTGCAGATATTGCGACCGCTACAGGAATGGGAACCGGAAATTTTGTTGAAACCAATGGAACAGGACAGGTATTTAAAGAAATTTCTTCTAATCTTTCTGCAACTGAAATACCGGTCGGAGCGGGAACTGTTTATCGACCAACATTTCTCACTACTATAGGTAGCAACACCGGCGCAAAAGTAGGAGTCCAGGTTTTGGGCGTAGCAAGTGTAAATAAGCCGCCGATGACCTCAGATTATTTAAATACCAACTGGACCATTACCAATACCGGCATCAATGGTTCCCTTAATGTAAGCGCAGAATACGCTGACCCTTCGGATATTAGTGGAACAGAAAGTAATTTAAAAGGATATCTATTCAACGGAACTGATTGGTCTTCTGCCGCGGGAACCGTAAATACATCCACCAATATGATTTCTTTTCCCATTACTATTGCTTCTGCAAATATTACCGCAATGGATAAATTTGATTTGCTAAAAGCTAAAGTTTTTTTACAGGGTGCTTATAATTCCTCAACTCATTTGATGAGTGATAATTTAAGGACCGCAGCCCTCATTCCTCTTTCTGATCCTTATCGAACATCGACTTACAGCAGCGCTTTTAAACAGGTAAATGATGGTATAGCAGAAACAATTGATGCGTCTGTGCTCGCCAATCAGCTTTCTCAAAATGACGACATTGTAGATTGGGTATTTTTAGAATTAAGAAATACAGCGGCTGGAAATAATGTTCTCCAAACAAGAAGCGCTTTGGTACAAAGTGATGGAAATATTGTAGATGTTGATGGGAGAAGCCCCGTTACTTTTAATAATGTGGACCCCGGAAATTATACAATTGCTGTAAGGCATCGCAATCACCTTGGAGTGAGCACTGACCCGGCGACTTTTACGCCTTTATTAACCGAAAGGCAATCCACCGCATTAGTGGTTGATTTTACTACCTCTAACTCATTATATGGCGGCTCTTCTGCGCATGGAGTTGCTTCCGATGGAAATTTTATTTTGTGGGGGGGGAATGCGAATATGGATGGGAAAGTTTCCTATACAGGGTTTAGTAATGATAAAGATTATTTATACATTACAACTTTGAATTCAAACCCTGCTAATGTGATCACAAATGTGTATTCACCTGCAGATTTAAACTTGGACGGCAAGGTTAATTTTAACGGCATTGGCAACGATAAGGATTTCTTATATCAAACAATTTTAGGTAACTCGGCTACCGCCCAAATGAACCAATCACTACCTTAAATAATTAAACTTCAAAACATACCATGAAAAAAATATTTACATTATCTTTTTTTATACTTTTCCTTCATTTTCAGAATGAAGCCCAAGGAACAATACAGGCAAGCTTTGGAGTTGGCAGTGCAGCAAATAGGGTAAAGATTTATATTAAATCTGACATTAGTTTAACGACTAATATTTCAACATTAGAATTTAATATTGCGGTTCCCGATTCAGTAAATATTGCGACTCCAATTGTAACATCTTCAGCATCGACTATAACATGGCAAGTTTCACCTGTTGTTACTGAAGGTGGCTATCACAATTTTGCTATCACAACGGGAACGAGTCCAATAATGTCCTTTAATTTAACAGGCGGCAGCGAATTTGAAGTTATGGAGTTAGAGTTTTCTGATTATACTCTTAAGCTACCAAGTTTTGTTTCTTTAGTTACTTTAGCCCAAGGAGGAAGCAATGGCCTATTGCTTTTTTACTGTACTGGCTCGCCACAATCTGATGGCTCTAATTTGTATTATGCAAGAAGTAATGATCATGGTTATACTACAACTATTGATAATAATTTTAGCTATGATATAACTGGAAAGACGATTGGAACTACAACGTCAACTGCTACATTAATTGCAACCCCTACTCCTGTAAAACTTTCGACTTTCACTGTAAGCCCTAAAAACAACGACGCGCTTCTTACATGGTCGGTTGAAAACCAGGATGCAACTTCAAGCCATTTTGAAATACAAAGAAGTTCTAATGGAACGAATTTTAGCCCGATAGGATCTGTTGATGCCACTTCTGAATCCAGTGCTTCTTATTCGTATACAGATGAAAACATTAATCTTCCTGGCATGCTATATTATCGTATAAAAATGGTTGATAAAGACGGACAATTTGATTTTAGCGATGTAAAAAGTATTCTTTTAAATAACGTGATTTTTTCAGCGAGCGTTTATCCAAACCCTGTCAGCACCAGTTCTAAATTAAGTATTGAGCTCACGCAGGCACAGGCAATCAAAGTGAGCATTAATGATGCTTTAGGCAATCTTGTCAAGCAAATACAAATTACTGGTCAGAAAGGCATTAATGAAAAAACACTTGATTTATCATCTCTTCCTTCAGGTTCTTATATGATAAGAATACAGGCCGGGCAAAATTTAAAAACAATTCCAATCATAAAAAATTAGAATGAGAATTCTGTAAAACTGAAAAAGCCGGAAGATTGGATCTTCCGGCTTTTTATTATGCCGCAATTTGCAGTAAACGAACTTATATTTTAATTTTCTATTTCGGTAAAGAATCCGTTTTTGTCAATTTTCCAGTAAACCAACAAATACTTCTCATTTATATTTTCACTTTATTGACTAAATAGAAAATGCAGTATTTAAAATTTCTAACTGCTCTTCGTTATGAACCTTAGAAAATCCCGTGGCAGTGGAAGCGCTGCCTTGCCTGCTGATAATTCCGAAATTAAGTGAAGTTAAATTCATTCTTAAATATGACGCTGCGCCCATATTCAAAGGCTCTTCCTGAACCCAATACCAGATAGCTTTACCGTATTTTTTATAAAGATTTTCTAATTGATTTAAAGGCATCGGATATAGCTGCTCCACTCTTACAATCGCCAAATCCTTTCTCGCATCTTTCTCTCTCTTTTCATTTAAATCGAAATATATTTTACCGGAGCAGAACAAGACTTTTGTAATTTCTGATGCATTCGCAACGGTATTATCATCTATAACTTCTTTAAACCCACCTTGCGTAAATTCTTCTATTTTACTATAACTTCCGGGATGACGAAGATTGGCTTTTGGCGAAAAATTAATTAATGGTTTCCTGAAGGGCCATGCAAGCTGCCTTCTTAAGCCATGGAATAAATTAGCCGCAGTGGTAATGTTAGTGACCACCATATTTAACTCAGCACACATTTGTAAAAAGCGCTCCATTCTTCCACTACTGTGCTCCGGTCCTTGTCCTTCATATCCGTGCGGCAGTAATAAAACAATTCCATTCATCCGATGCCATTTCTGTTCGGTGCCGGCAATAAACTGGTCAATCATCACCTGCGCGCCATTGGCAAAATCGCCGAACTGCGCTTCCCATAAAACCAGATTATTTGGATTGGCCATCGCATATCCATATTCGAAACCGAGAACGGCGTATTCACTTAATAAAGAATTCCAGATTCTTAATAAACCTTGCTTCTCAGAAATTCGACTTAAACGATTATAAAATTCATCCGTCTTTTCATCTCTTACAACAGAGTGGCGATGACTGAACGTTCCGCGACGAACATCTTGTCCGCTCATTCTTACATCTTTACCCTCTTCTAAAAGACTTGCGTAAGCTAATAATTCACCCGTAGCCCAATCAAATTTTTGTTCAGTTTCATAAAGTTTGATTTTATCCTGTAGTATTTTTTTTATTTTTTTCAGCGGAGTAAAATCTTCCGGAAGCGTCATTATTGCATCGAATAATTTTTCAATTTTTGCTTTCGGAACTGCTGTTACAGGAGAACTTACAAAATCATTTTTTGTAGCTTTTCGAAGACTCTGCCACCACAATTCCGGTTTTTGATAACTGTAGGGAAGCGGATGCTGTTTCAACTCATCGAGGCGTTCCTGTAGGTCTTTCCAGTATTTTTCTTCCATTTCCTTTGCAAGCCCCGCGGTCGCTTCATCATCATGTTGCAAAAGCCATTTGATATAGGCCTCGCGCGGATTGGGATGTTCATCAATAAGCGCGTATAATCCCGGCTGTGTAAATTTTGGATCATCACCTTCATTGTGGCCATGCCGGCGATAACAAACCATATCGACAAAAATATCTGTATTGAACTTTTGCCTGTAGAGCATTGCAATTTGGGAGACTTTTACCACCATTTCCGCATCGTCACCGTTCACATGAAACACAGGCGCTTTTACTGTTGCAGCAACTGAAGTACAATAATCAGAAGTGCGCGCGTCATCAAAATCGGTAGTAAACCCGACCTGGTTATTAATTACAAAATGCAACGTTCCGCCTGTACAAAAACCTTTTAAACCACTCATCTGCAACACTTCATAAATAATTCCCTGTCCCGCAAGTGAAGAATCGCCATGTATTAAAATTGGTAGAATCTTATCATAATCGCTTTCGTAAACTGCATCAGCTTTACTCCTGGCAAAACCCAAAACGACAGGGTCAACCGCTTCCAAATGAGATGGATTGGGGCTTAATTTCATGTGAACTAATTTGCCATTTGCGGTTTCAATATCACTGCTATATCCTTTATGGTATTTTACATCGCCGCTGCCCATTGTAGAATCTACTTTTGCATTTCCTTCAAATTCTGTAAAAATCTGTTCATAAGTTTTGCCCAAAATAGTAGCCAATATATTCAATCTTCCCCTATGAGCCATGCCAATCGCTACTTCCTGAACTTCGTTTTCTGCGGCCGTATTTATAATCGCATCCAATGCAGAAATAGTATTTTCTCCGCCTTCCAGCGAAAATCTCTTTTGACCGACATATTTCGTTTGCAGAAATTTTTCAAACATCACACCTTCATTTAATTTTTGAAGGATCCTTCTTTTTTGTTCCAACGGAACGGGCTCCTGCATCGTTTTTTCAACAGCATTTATGATCCAGTCAATCTTTTCAGGATCATCTAAAGAGCTAAATTCAATTCCAACAGATTCTGTATAGCACTTTTTTAAATAATCCAGGATATTTTGCAAAGTGGCTTTTCCAACGCCTGCAAATTTTCCAGCCTCAAATTGTGTTTGAAGATCATTATCATTTAACCCAAAATAAGA
>JBDTHD010000101.1:0-10290 GCA_039937075.1 Ginsengibacter sp.
GCCCGTTCGAGAAATGACCAGGTAATTTTAGACCTTAAACTTTTTTTGAGAAATGAAATTGAAGTTTTGGTTCACGAAGTGAATGCTTTCTTTGAACTTCTTTTGCAACAAAGTGAAAAATATAAAGATTATCTTTTTCCGGGTTATACGCACTTGCAGTTGGCAATGCCCAACTCATTTGGTTTGTGGTTTGGGGCTTATGCTGAAAGCCTCGTGGATGACCTTATCACCCTTCATTCTTCTTATCAAATTGTAAATAAAAATCCATTAGGTTCTGCCGCGGGGTTTGGCTCTTCCTTTCCTATTAATAGAAAATATACCACTGAATTGTTAGGTTTCGAAGATTTAAATTACAATGTGGTATATGCGCAAATGAGCCGTGGCAAAACGGAAAGAGTGCTTTCTCAGTCTTTATCAAATATTGCGTCTACGCTTGGCCGTATGAGCATGGATGCCTGCATATATTTAAACCAAAACTTCGGATTTATTTCTTTTCCCGATGAGCTAACTA
Organism: Ginsengibacter sp.; assembly: GCA_039937075.1. Taxonomy (GTDB): domain Bacteria; phylum Bacteroidota; class Bacteroidia; order Chitinophagales; family Chitinophagaceae; genus Ginsengibacter. The sequence continues at coordinate 512 of JBDTHD010000101.1, forward strand.
CGGGCAGCAGCATTATGCCGCATAAAAAAAATCCTGATGTTTTTGAATTGATACGTGGACATTGCAACCGGATACAGGCGCTTCCCAACGAGATTTTAATGATTATGACGAATCTTCCTTCGGGGTATCACAGGGATTTGCAATTATTGAAAGAACATCTTTTTCCGGCAATTACCAACCTGAGAAATTGTATCCGGATGGCGACATTAATGTTTGAAAATATCGAAATAAAAAAAGATATTCTCAGTGATGAAAAGTATAAATATCTTTTTACGGTTGAGTAAATGAACAAACTGGTTTTAGAAGGGTTGCCTTTGCGCGATGCCTATAAAAAAATTGGGGTAGATGTAGAAAATGGAATATTCAAAACTGATGGAAAGGTCAATCACACTCATGAAGGTTCGATTGGTAATCTTCAAAATGAGGAGATAAGAGCGATGATGAAAAACGTGATAAACCGATTCAATTTTGCAAAAGTGAATGATGCTTTACAAAAATTAATACTGTAAATTGCCAATTCTAAAATGGATTATGTTATTAGTTCCATGATTAATATTTTAAAGTAGAAGAAATGGAAGAGTCGATAAAAAAAAGGATTGCAATTTTTGGTTCAACAGGCTCAATCGGCACCCAGGCTTTGGAGGTAATTGACGCGCATCCTGATTTGTTCGAAGTAGAAATATTAACTGCTCAGACAAATGATAAATTATTAATTGAACAGGCGCTTAAGTTTCGGCCGAATGCAGTAGTAATAGCTGATGAAGCGAGATATGAAAAAGTGAAAAGTGCACTTGAATCCACTGATATTAAAGTTTTTGCAGGCGAAGATGCTTTGGATGAAGCAGCTGATTTTGATACTTACGATATGATGTTGGCAGCGATAGTAGGTTTTGCGGGATTGAAATCCACATTAAGAGCGATAGAAAATGGTAAAGCGGTTGCTTTAGCTAATAAAGAAACATTAGTGGTTGCCGGGGATTTGGTAATGCAGTTGGCGGTTGAAAAAAGAGTGCCGATAATTCCGGTGGACAGCGAACATTCCGCCATTTTTCAATGCCTCGTCGGAGAAACAAGAAACAAAATTGAAAAGATAATTTTAACGGCGAGCGGCGGTCCTTTCCTCGGCAAAAAGCCGAATTTTCTAGTAAATGTAAAGAGAGACCACGCGCTTCAGCATCCCAACTGGAAGATGGGCGCTAAAATTACTATAGACTCTGCAACACTGATGAATAAAGGCCTTGAGATGATCGAAGCCAAATGGCTTTTTAATCTTACGCCTGATCAAATTGAAGTGATTATTCATCCTCAAAGTATTGTCCATAGTATGGTTCAGTTTGAAGATGGAAGTATTAAAGCGCAAATGGGTTTGCCCGATATGAAGCTTCCCATTCAATATGCACTTACTTTTCCTAAAAGAGTCGCTAATAGTAATCCGAGAGCTAATTTTAAAAAAATACCTATTCTTGCTTTTGAGCCGCCGGATTTAAAAACGTTTCGTAACCTTAGCCTGGCCATGACTGCTCTTGAAAAAGGCGGTAATTTTCCGTGTATTTTAAATGCTGCAAATGAAATTGCGGTGTGGGCGTTTTTAAATAACAGAATTGGTTTTTTAGACATCACTGCTGTAGTAGAAAAATGCCTTCAAAAAATAACTTATATAGAAAAGCCAAATCTTTCGGATTATTTTGAAAGCGACGGCGAGGCGCGTAATTTTGCGGCTTCCCTGGTAAAAATGTAACCAACTAACCTCCGGGGGAAGGTAACCAGGAAGGACAAAAATATTCAATTTATAAAAAATTATTCCGTTTTAAAGACGGCGAAGCGATATGACATTATTAGCAATCAATTGGCCCGGTGTGGCTTTGCAAGCAGGTTATCTTATTTTTTCTCTTTCCATCCTGGTTATTGTTCATGAATTTGGACATTTTATTACCGCGAAATGGTTTAAATGCCGCGTAGAAAAATTCTACCTTTTTTTTGATCCATGGTTTTCTATTTTCAAAAAGAAGGTAGGAGATACAGAATATGGAATAGGCTGGCTTCCACTGGGAGGTTATGTGAAAATTTCCGGGATGGTGGATGAAAGCATGGATAAAGAGCAAATGAAGCTGCCGCCACAGCCGTGGGAATTTAGGAGTAAACCGGCCTGGCAAAGATTGATCATTTTATTGGCGGGAGTTACGATGAATGTATTGCTGGCGTTTTTTATTTACGCCATGATTCTTTTTACATGGGGAGAAACCAAATTGCCCATGCAAAATGTACAAAACGGTATTTGGGTAACTGATAGCCTGATGAGCAATATTGGCCTAAAAACGGGAGATAAGATAGAAGCGGTAAATGGCACACCCGTAAAATATTTTGATGACCTTCCTGGTAAAATATTATTAGGGAAACAAATTACTTTAGAAAGAGACGGACAGCAAAAAACAATAACGATTCCTATTAATTTGATAGAACAATTGGTAGAGAAAAAGGGGAAGCGAACGTCAATTGGAATAGAAGTGAGGATGCCTATTATAATTGGGGGTTTCCCGGGAGACGAAGCAAGTAGTTCATCTGGTCTAAAAAAACCAGTCTCTGTTGATATTAGTGATTCAAGAATGATTGGGAAAAGTGGTACGAATGATTCAATTAATTTGAACCAGGAACGTTTGCGCGTGTATGATAGAATTGTAGCAGTTGATTCCACATCTGTAAAGTATTTCGATCAAATGGCTCCTTTGCTTAAGCAAAAAAAAGGCGATAGCGTAAGTTTGTCAATTATTCGAAATGGAAATTTAATTAAAACGAGAGTGTTTGTAGATACTGCGGGAACAATTGGATTTTATGTAATAAACGGGGCACAAGCCGATAGCCTCGGAATTCTTAAACTTGAAACAAAAAATTATGGTTTTCTTGCATCCTTTCCGGCAGGAGTAAGAGAGACAGGAAAACAATTGAATTTTTATATCCAACAAATTAAATTGATCTTAAACCCTGAAACCGGCGCCTATAAAGGACTTGGCGGTTTTAAAACCATGGCTTCCATTTTCCCGAGTACTGGTTGGAATTGGCAGGCTTTCTGGAGAATAACTGCTTTCTTTTCTATCATACTTGCGTTTATGAATCTACTTCCAATACCGGCCTTGGATGGAGGACACGTAGTTTTTACGATTGTTGAAATGATAACAGGAAGAAAGCCTAGTGATAAATTTCTCGAATATGCTCAAATCGTAGGAATGGTAATTCTGTTTGTCTTATTGATTTATGCAAATGGAAATGATTGGTTTGGCTGGGGACGAGGACATTAAATCTAAATGTGAAAATTGAAAAATTGGAAAAATGTGAAAATGTGACAATCTTCAGTAAATTAACAAATACCCTGAATTCCTATTTTCGTATTTTATACAGCTTGGAGAATTATTTTAAAAGATAGCTTTTCCAGCATTTATTATCTTTTATTTAGGGAGGCGTTATTCTTCATTTCATTCTGATCTTTAACCATCATCTTTAAATTTTCCAGTTGTTGTTTCCATGCATCGCTTTGAATTTTTTTTGCGATTGAATAACAACGTTCAGAATATTTTCCTGTTGTTTTTGCCAGGCGTTGCCTTTAAAAAAAGAAGTTAATGAATCAGTACTATTACGTATTTGTTCTTGTTCCTTTTTCCATTCGGGGCTATTGAAATATTTTTTTAAAGAATCACTATTTTGTTCAATTAATTCCTGCTGCTTTTTCCAATCAGGATTATTAAAATATTTTTTCATTTCCTCACCATTTTTCTTCATCAATTCTACCTGTTTTTTCCATTCCGCGCTGTTGAATTGTTGTTTGATATCTTCCGCACTTTTCTTAATTAATTCCTGCTGCTTTTTCCATTCAGGATTATCAAAATATTTTTTCATTCCCCCGCCATTTTTCTTCATCAATTCTACCTGTTTTTTCCATTCAGCGCTGTTGAAGCTTTGTTTGATATCTTCCGCACTTTCCTTCATCAATTCCTGCTGCTTTTTCCATTGAGGCCCGCTAAAATATTTTTTCATTGCCACTGCATTTTCGCGCAGCAAATCTTGCTGTTTTTTCCATGCATCACTTTGGAAATATTTGCGCATGTCATTTGTACTTTTTTTGATAGCCTCCCGTTGCTGCTTCCATTCTTTGCTGTTGAAGTAATCCGCAGAAGGCGGAAAGGAATCATTTATTTCATGAGAAGGTGGCATTGGAGGTAATGGAACTTCAGGAACCATTGGGGAATTAGGCGGTGAAGGCGGTAACGGTGCAGTTGGAAGAATTCCATTTTCCTGCATTGCAACTGGCGGCTGAGGCGGCATCGGAGGCAAAGGCACACTTTCCGCAGGAACAGAATCTACTGTGAATTTAAAATTGAGAAATGTAGAAAATGAAGATGATCCAACAGGATGCGAATTTTTTGAAATCATTTTCTCATTATCAATATCAGTTCTTTTGTTTTTTGAGGGGCTTAGCCAGGCAACTGAAACGGTTGTTATCATTAATATTAACAGCGTCATAAATTTTTGACGAGTATTAAGAGGATTGTTTTTCATTTCGATAATTTTTTTGATGCGATGAAATAAATGTGAGCGATTGCCAACGGCAGTCATTAATAATTGGCTGTTCTGAATGGGTTCTTCCAAAGCAAGCAGCGCCCTTGCATACTGATATGGATCCGATAATTGAAGCACCATTTCATCGCAACAATTTTCGCGTTCTTCACGAATTTTGCTGGTAATCCACCATGTAAATGGATTGAAAAATAAAATGGTATCAAATATCGATTGCAAGAGATTTAGCAGGTAATCGTTTCGGCGGATGTGTGCCAGTTCATGAAGTAGAATTGCTTCAAATTGTTGAGGAGTCAGATGATTCATCAAGGCCAACGGCAACAGGATAACTGGCCTAAAAAATCCAATCATCATAGGCGTATTTACATTTCGCGAAAAAAAAGTTTTCAAAGGACGACCGATATTTAGCCTTTCCGCAAGCCGGATAATATGCTCCTGCCATTCTTTGTCTAATTCAAAAATTCCTTTTCTTTTAAGTTGATTGGTTTGGAAAAAATTAAGGGATAAGCGTAACGAATAATAAATAATTCCCAAAAGATAAAAACCAACTAACCAGGGTAAATAATGATTTAAAAAAGACAATGAAAAAATGGAAAAAATGGAAGACGTTTGTTCTGCAGGCGTATTAATAAATGACTGCGATCCTGCTATTGGTTGATAGGATATCGCAAGCTGGGCAATTGAATATTGCCGGATTAAAGTAACTATAAACCATGAAGAAACGCTTAGATAACCGACATACAAAAGACAATATTTAAAACGTGCAGAAGCATTCGGAATTAATTTTAATAAAATCCAAAGGCTTATGAATACTATAAATGACTGTCCGATACTATATAATAACGCATTCCCAAGTGCTTCTGCAGCCGGAGAAAAAAGAAAATTAAATTGATTCATTTTTTTTGAATTTTTATCAATGCGGAAAACGTTTTTTAATATGATTTCAGATTTGCTTATCGCTTATTTTTCAATTTTTCTTTATTTTCCATTTCATCCAGGTACTTTTTAATTTCTAGTATTTCTTCTTTGGAAGCACGATGGTTTCCCAATGCATGCATAACCAACTTGGCCGGCGAACCTTTAAATAGTCCGTTAATCATTTTACTTACGGCTTGTTTTTGAATAGATTCTTTTTTGATAACGGCGGTGTAAATGTGCGTTTTAGATTCATCATTGCGCTTTAGCAGATTTTTTTCATTCATTATTTGCATCAGCTTTAGCGTGGTTGTATAGCCAGCTTCTTTCGTCTGTGAAAGTATATCGTGGATTTCACGAACGGTGGATGGCCCTTTTTCCCATAACACCTGTAAAATTCCCATTTCACTTTCTGTGGGTTTGTTCAGTTTTAAATTCTTCATTATTTGTTGGTTTACTACGAATTATTTCGTAGGCGAATGTACGAAGAGTTTCGTAATAACAAAGAATAAAAAGTAATTTTAGAAATTTTAACTAAAATAAATTTCCTGAAAATAAAAAGCCGTTGTTTGTGTAAGAAAATAACACAAACAACGGCGTAATAAAATTGCCTGAAAATCTATTTTTGCAAATAATTGCCTACTTCATCTATTTCATCATGATTGCCAATGCCTTTTGGATTTAAGCCATATTCATTAGTCCCGGGAACGCTGTCAGTAAACAATAAAACCAACAGCCAAATGGCGCCCACGAGTGGTATAAGGCTGATAAAAATAAACCAGCCACTTTTTCCTACATCATGGAGCCTTCTTACGAACACCGCAAGTCCCGGAAGCAAAACCGCCAGGATATAAATCAAATAACAATATCCATAAGGAGAATTGATGGTGCCATTAAAAGTGTCGAATTTAAACGTGGTGCCCAAAGCATGATCGAGCAATATGGCTGCTAATGAGAAAATAACATTGAACAAAGCAAAATACCAGTATTCACTGCGTCTTGCTCTACCGGAAAAAATTGCGTAATGTTTTAGAACATTTAAATAGTAATTCATTTAGTTTGGTTTTAGAGATGGTTAAAAATTATTTTTTAAAAATAATCAACGATAAAAATAGAAGGATTATTTTAAAAACAAAATAAAAAGAAGAAATAATTTTTCGTGTATTTGGTAAATTCAGGGTTGGTATTTTAAATCAGCGATAATGGGAAAATGATCGCTATAGTCTTTGATAAGCCTCGTATACTGTGTGATTTCAAATTTTTTGTCAGTAAAAATATTGTCAATCCGAAGGGTAGGAGAAATAGAACTAAACGTGCGCGAAATGCCTGAACCCTTTTGTGCAAAAGCATTTTGAAGCCCTTTGCCAATAGTCTCATAAGCATAAGAAACGGGCACATCATTAAAGTCGCCGCAAATAATTACCGGGTATGGGCTATGGTTTATTTCATCTTTTATAAAGTCGGCCTGTGACGCTCTTTTCAGGATGCCCCTTTTAATTTTAGAAATAATACTTTTCGATTCTGAAATATTTCCTTCGGAGGGAATTGTGCCGTTATCAAGATAATTTAAATTGGCTTGTGAAAATTTGAGGGATTGAAGGTGAATATTGAAAATCCTGAAAGTATCTTTTGCTGTTACAATATCAACAAATTGAAATGTGGAATTGTAACTATCAGGATAATTTACCAACGTTTGTTTTCTTATAATTGGGAATTTAGAAAAAATGATAATTCCAAAATGATGGTATCTGTCAAAGTCATTTTTCACACTATAAGAATAGAAATAGTCTGTAAACTTTAAAGCATTAAAAATGCCAGGAAAATAGTTAATAGCCTTTTTGTTTTCCCCGGCTACCATTTCCTGGAAACAGGCTACATCCGGATCGTACTTATTAATGAGATCAATCATCTCCTGTTTCTTTTCCGGATGATCTTTGTAATGAAGAATATTAAATAATTCTACATTCCAACTCATAATCCTGATGTTGTTATTTTTTTTGTGAATTACAAATTCTGATTGGAGATGAAAGGGAAAAATATTCTTTACTGCGTGAAGCGAAGAAAGGATGATGGCTAAAGAAATGATGCTCCACAAAGGTTTTACGAAAATCCAGACAATAAAAAATATAAACAAGATTAATAGTAAATAAGGTAATACCAAAGTGAGCAAGCTAAGGAACCACCAGTTTTGGGGATTGAAATATTTTACATTCGCTCCCGCCAGAAAAAAAAGACCGGTGATGACATTTAAAATAATGAACGTTTTTTTTGTAAACCGGCGCAGAAAAGGTTTTTCCATTTACGGCATTCCTTTTAGTTTGATAAATGATTGAACGGTAACAGACGATTAAAAATCTGTTTCGCGGGCTTTTTCCAGGATGCTTTTTTCTTCTTCGGATAAATGACTGTATCCTTTCTGATTGATTTTATCCAGAATCTCGTCTATTCGTTGTTGTGTAATTACGGGCCTTTTTATAAAAGGTTTCTGTCCTCCGGTATTGTAAAATACTTTTTCTTTAATCTGCTGTTTTTGAATTACGGGCTTATCAGGATTAAACAAATTGCCGAACCAATTGTACACCTGGTTCATCCATAAGCTCCAGTCAAAACCCTTTCTTAAACTTACTATAAACAAAAATCCAATAAGGCCACCACCGAGGTGAGCAACATGATCGGAAACTTCGCCGCTTCCTGTAAAATCAATTATAATATACAAAACTGTTAGAATCCACAAAGGAATACCACCATTTAACATTCGAAATAAACGATAATCCGGAGACAGCGTTGTGGTGGCCAACGCAATTGCCATAATACCCGCGTTTCCGCCAAGCATGAAAGAATAGTCTACCTGGTCTCTCAAATTCGGAACGGCATAGCTGGTTGCAATAAAAAATATTGCACCGGCGATACCTCCATAAATGTAAACAGGTATTATTTTAGAATTTCCCGAAAGATCCTGAAAAATAGATCCAAAAACCCACAGCCAAACAAGATTGATGAGGGTATAAATAAAGCCCAGATGAATAAACATGTAACTGAGAATTGTCCACGGCTTGGAGGCGAGTGAACCCAATTTTGCAGGAACAATAAACCAACGTAAAATTTCATAATGAAAAGCGGTATCTCCCGAATTTGAAAGATAATATATTACCTGGATCAATCCGAAGCAAACGAATAACAGCGCATTAATGCCAATAAGCGCCATCAGCGAATTGTTGTCGTCTCCCAGCCTGATTTTTCTTAACTGGCGATCCATGTATCGTTCTGATTCACCCATTGTTTGGTTCTATAAATTTATAAGGTAAAATTACCAAATTAACCTGATTTTAAAACAAGTAAATTTTTTACTTTAATAATTTTGCCTGGCACCTTTTTTCCATATTATACATAAAATTAATCCCATCGCCAGACCGCCCAGGTGCGCAAAATGCGCTACGTTTCCGCCAAAGCCAGAAAACTGTCCAAAAAGATCGAAGGCTGCGTAGCCTATGGCCAAATATTTTGCTTTAATTGGAAAAGGAATTGGCAAAATATAAAATTGTATATTAGGAAATGTATAAGCAAAAGCTCCCAAAAGCCCCATAATAGCGCCTGATGCTCCAATGGCAAAACCAATGGGCACCAAAAACATTTCTGCTACGCCAGCGGCCAACCCACAAAGCAAATAGAAAATGAGAAATTTTTTGGGACCCCACAATCTTTCCAAAGCAGCCCCAAATAACCAAAGGGCATACATATTAAAAAGTATATGAAAAAATCCGCCATGGGCAAACATGTGAGTAACTAATTGATAAGGCTTAAACAACCCGGTATCAAATGACCAAAGTCCGATTCTGCTGGTAAGCCATCCGAAATTGGTTCCACCTGTAACATCTAAACCCGTTTTATCAAAAACCTGTTGCGCTACAAAAACAATCACATTGATGATGATTAAATTTAAAACAACCGGCGTCGAAGACTGCGACGGCCGGTAACTATTATACGCCATTCTTTAAAAATTTTGGCTGCAATTTCGGAAATAGTTAGCGGAAATAAAGTTTTAGCGGTTGAACCTTAACAAAATCAGGAAATGATGCTGGAATTTCAAACGAAAATGATAGGACAACAAAGCTGTAGTAAACGAACAAATACCGGTGATTTTTATTTTCATATTTTAGGTCGAATAATCATCAGGATCTTTTTATAATAAATTCTCCGGCCTCATTTCTATTGTTGCTTCCAATTATGGCGTGTGCGTCTGTTGAAAATATTTTAATGGCTACGTCGCCAGGTATTTTTGACATTGCAGAAATTATTTC
>JBDTHD010000102.1:0-2960 GCA_039937075.1 Ginsengibacter sp.
CTTAAAGTATTGAACATGATTTATATTTTTTGATAAAATTAGTGCATTGTGAATTGCTGCAAAAAAGTCAATTGAAGCATAAAACAAATAAAGGCTGCCAATGTATAAATGCGTTAAACAAATATCTTCAAATGGATGTAGTTTATGATGCCAAGTAAAATGCAGTTTTCTTGTTTAAGAATCTTTCTTTTCAGATTGGTGTTTAAGCAGATTTTAGCAATAGATGGGATAATATTCAGCGAATAAAAATCCTTGATATTTGTTCGTTTACTACGGGTAAAAACTTTATCAAAAAAAATTTCTTACGGAGAATCACAAGAGAACCAAATAGGAACGAATAATTCAGCCTTGGTCATGTAAAACCAATAAAGGAATTTTAGTATGGTAACTCATTTCTTTTGTGTGTACTTTTCCAAACATTCTTTCTAAAAAGTTATGCCTGTGGGCGATCATAACCAAAACGTCCTCTGGATTTTCTTTCATAAATCTATAGATTCCACGGACCACATTCGTATCGATAATGGTAGAAAAAACAGTTTTCAATTTTGAAAAATTCAGGCTGGCTTTCATTTTACCAATAGTTTCTCCCAACTTCATTTCAGCTCCTTCCCTTTGTACATTGAATACGGTAATTAAAGAATTATTTTTTTGGGCAATTTCACAAAGCAAGTCGTAGCGGTTGATTTCTGCATCAGAACCCAGGTCGGCGGCAAGCCCAATCCTCGTAATGGATGTATAAATTGAATTTTCAGGAATTAATAAAACAGGTGAGTTGGTTTTTCTAATCACAGAAATTGCAGTGCTTCCAAATATTGAGTTACTACTTCCTTTACCTTTCATGCCCATTATAATCACATCAGCTTGTCTTTTTTGTGCCATTTTTGGTATCATATCATCTGCAAATCCTTCCCTTACAATTGTATCTATTTCAACCAGGTATTTTTTTGAGAGTATTTGAATTTTACTTTCCAGCAAATCCTGGTATTGTTCCACTAATTCATCGTGAGAAACAATTAATGAAGCTGCAGAAATATCGTCAATCACAACTGGAGGAGCAAATACATGTACTAAAGTTATTTTTGCACCAAAAGACTGCGCTAAAGAAGCTGCATACTCGCAAGCATTACCAGATGCTATAGAAAAATCTGTGGGGACTAATATATGTTTCATAAAAATTAAATTGAAAAGATTTCTTTTATTTATTCTGCAAAATCAACAAAGGCATTTTTGTTTCATAACTCATTTTTGTAGTGTGAACTTTACCAATCATTCTTTCAAAAAACGAATGCCTGTGAGCCATCATTACAAGCATGTCTGAAGTATTTCCCCGGATAAATTGATTAATACCTTCCACCACGCTATTATCTTCAATTGTATTGAAATTGTGCTTTTCGTTAGTAAAAACAGAGAAGGTTCTCATTTTACCTATGAATTCTTCATCCTTTATTACCATTTCTTTTTTCTGCACGTTTAGTATTTGGATAAATGAATGGTATTTTTTTGCAATCTTCATCAATAAAGAATAATTATCCTTTTCAATACCGGGATTAAAATCAGTGGCAAAGGTGATGGTGTCAATGGATTGATAAGGCGCGCGCTCGGGAATAATCAAAACGGGAACAGATGACTTTCGGACGATGGCCGTTACCGTGCTTCCAAAAACCGAATTACTTTTTCCATTTCCTTTCATTCCCATGATGATAATATCTGGATTGAATTCATTTGCTATTTCGAAGATAACATCGGAAGGAAGACCTTCATAAACGTATCCGATTATTTTAGTTTTATGATTTTTTGAAAGCGTTTTAATTTCTTTTGCCATTAAATCATTATTCGCTGCAACGACTTCCTGGTGCATGTTGATAGTTGCTTCGGCAGCGTCTTCATCTATGATTAACGTGTCTGGAACAACATTTACTAAAGTTACTTTTGAGCGAAAAATTTCTGCCAGTGAAGCGGCGTACTTGCAGGCATTACGCGATGCTGCTGAAAAGTCAATCGATACAAAAATATTTTTCATGATTTTTTTTGATTTAAAAGTTTTTTAATCATTTAATACTTATTTAAACTTAAAAAATATAAATTCTCATTTGCTGTAAGCTTCGATACTCTTACCAATTAAATTATTCGTGACTTTAGAATTCCCCAGTAGATTAACATTGGATTACATTTTTAATTCAACCAAATTTCAATAAAATGATAAGTTATTACTATGACGCTAATCACTAAAAGTGATGATTATTATCATTTTAATAATCGGTATAAAATTTAAATTTTGTCTATTAAAAATGTAACCCAAATTAGAATTTGCGGATGTAGTTCAAAATAGAAACAGTCAATTAATTTTTTACAATAAATGAAATCATTTTTATTATTTGCTTCCGGTTTTATAATTGCTCTTTTGGGAATCGTCACCTTATTTATGAGCACCGCCGTAATCTTTGGATTGTTTGATATCCGTGAAAAAGAAGGCAATTATGTTTTGTTTGTGGTCGTTGCTAATTTCATATGTGCGTTTCTATACATGGCAGCGGCCTATGGTTTTTTTACGAAAAAAAGATGGACAACCATGGTATTGAATTTTTCTGTAGGCATTCTCGTCATTGCTTTTATTGGTTTGGGAATTCATATTTATTCAGGGGGAATTTATGAGGAAAAAACGGTTCACGCAATGATATTCAGAACTATTGTAACAATAGGATTTTTATTGATTTCATTAAAGTACATTTCAAATGAAAGCTTAAAAATTGTTAACTGATGCCCATATTGTTTTAGCATAACCGTCATCTTGTATTAAATGCTTTTATTCACCTATTTTTGAAACATTGAAAAAACTGTTCGCGAGATCGTTTCTTTGTATCTATTTATTTTCCACAACTGAATTATCACAGTTGTTGAAGATGCCTTTATTGGTAGAACATTTTATAGAACATAGGGAAGAAAACAGTCACCTTACTGTG
>JBDTHD010000103.1:0-18092 GCA_039937075.1 Ginsengibacter sp.
CCTTCTCTATCCCATTTAAGTGTACTTATAGGATGCATTATATCATCAAGATTATAAACAAATATCTTATTACTTTGCCACGTAAGCTGATAAATTTTATTTTTAAAAATGGTAATTCCCTCGCCAAAAACTGAACTGTCAGGTATTAAATAATTCTGTTCAATTTGACCGGTTTTTATATCAGTAATTCTCAATCTTGACTGGCCCGGCTCGCCTGTGCCTTCATATAATTTCCCATTGTAGAATTCAAGTCCCTGCGTAAACGCACCGGGATCATGTGGATACATTGTATCCACTTTAAACATAATTTGCGCAGGCGGCGATATATTATACGTTGGCAGTGAATTATCGTAATTAGGAGAAGAAGAGTTATTGCAGGAAATTAGAAATAAGAAAATTGTTGCTGCCAAAACCGTTTTGTAAACCATTGTTTGTCTTTAATAAATGTAAAAATACTGAACTGAAAGTTGAAAATCACAATCACAAAAAAATAAGTCTCTAAAAGCTTTTAACTTCAAACAATTTTATCTTTATTTGTGCTCTAGACCTCTGTTACCCATAAAAACACAAATCTTCCCAGGTTTTATTTTATAGTAATATTCCAGGTTTTCTTTCACCCCAATATCCCCTGTAAAAAACACCCAAGGCCCTATGTAATCCCATTATTGTTCATATACTCAATCATTTGAGTTTTACAAAAGGGAATACATGAAGTTCAGTTTTACGATTTTTTCGATCATTTTTTGCCTTTATGGGTCCGCACAACGTTGCGTAACTCCTGACTACACACAGAGTCATCCGGTTAATAATTATGTTGCCCAACGTACAGATAATTCAAAAAATTCAAAGAGAGAACTTATAGAAAATGAAGTGATTACAATCCCAGTTGTTGTTCACGTACTTTATAATAATGGCGATCAAAATATTAGTGATGCACAGGTTCTTTCTCAAATAGTTTCTCTGAATAATGATTACAGACGGCAGAATGCTGATACAATAAATACGCCTGCACCATTTAAAAGCGTGGCAGCAGATACAAGAATTCAATTTTGTCTTGCAAAAGTAGATCCCGATGGAAGGCCTACAACCGGAATCGTCCATAAATATACATCCGTTGGCCAGTTTACTGCCGATGATGCTATGAAATTTTCTGCGCAAGGCGGTGACGATGCATGGGATGCTTCGAGGTATTTAAATATATGGGTCTGCAATCTTTTTGGACGCACTTTAGGATACGGTGTTTTACCGGGAAGCCCCGCTATTAAAGACGGAGTAGTCATTCAGTATCATGTTTTTGGAACCATCGGCAATTTAACAAGCCCGTTTAATAAAGGTCGTACTGCTACTCACGAACTTGGCCACTGGCTTGGATTAAAACATACCTGGGGCGATAGCGACTGCGGTGACGATGGAATTGCAGATACCCCTCCGCAGGAGTCAAGCAACAGTGGATGTCCATCATTTCCACATCTGTCTTCTTGCTCAATAAATCCTTATGGCGACATGTTTATGGATTATATGGATTTCACCAATGATGCATGCATGAACATGTTTACAAAAGGACAGGCGGCAGAAATGAGAAGTTTATTTGCTACCGGCGGCCCAAGAAATTCCTTTTTGAATTCAACGGCTTGCGATGCTTCGAATGCTGAAGGAGGTCCTTTACCTAATAAGCAGCCCGATTCAGTTACATTAAAAATTACTCTGTATCCTAATCCATTTATCAATGTGATTAATATTACATCCACCCAGGATTCGGAAGTGGTAGGTCAAACGCTTAAATTATACGATGCGAGTGGCAAATTGTATCTATCGCAATTAATTGAATCTGGCTCAACTACGATTAATGCCAGCAACCTTGCTCCCGGAATGTACATTCTTAAAATAGAAGGCAAAATGGGAATGCATATTTATAAACTTCTCAAAATCAGCAGCTCCCGGTAAAAGATTTTAATTCTTTTATAACATGAAATACAGAAGGCTGATAAAACCTTCTGTATTTTTGCTACGTACATAAAAGAAAAAAAGTCATGAAAAAAATAATGTATTTGATGGGAATTGCGGTTTGCACTTTGTTTTCAAATTGCACTCAATCGCAAACACCTGCCAATAAAAATTACCCCAATCCTGCGGTTGTCGCTTCGTACAAAGATTTCCCGGTAAAATATACTGACGCACAATGGAAACAAAAGCTCACGGCAGGAGAGTATAATATTTTAAGACAAAGGGGAACCGAAAGACCTTTTTCTGGAAAATATGATCATTTTTATAAAAAAGGAACTTATTATTCCGCAGCATCTTTACAACCTATCTTTAGTTCTGATACCAAATTCAATTCCGGAACCGGATGGCCAAGTTTTTATGCACCGATAAATCCCAATAATGTAAAATTAGTGGCCGATAATACTGATGGAATGGAAAGATGGGAAGTAGTGGATGCTAAAACAGGTTCTCACATTGGGCACGTATTTGATGATGGCCCGAAACCTACCGGCAAAAGATATTGCCTTAATTCTGACGCTTTAATCTTTGTGCCTGACGGTGGCAAACCGCCTACCAGCGCAAAATAAATTTTAAAAGGCAGTAAACAAACAAATTATACGGTTTTCTGTTTTGAGGTATTATAAAAAACCCGTTTCTACAGGCAGTACAGTAAACAAAGAAATAAGATAGATTTTAATTTAGTTTCATACACTAAGCAGTCACCATTCTAAAGACTCTACAATTTTTTTTGTAGTTTCAAAATCAGTATGGTGATATGCTTTTATACCAACTTTTTTTGCAGCCTCAACAAGCATTATGCGATCGTCGAAATAAACACATTCCTCCGGCTTTGCCTGGGCTATTCCTAAACCCAGAAGATAAATTCCCGGGTCTGGCTTGCGCATGCCCACTTCGCAGGAAGTAATAAACGCGTCAAAAAAATCATGAAGCTTAAATTTTTGAATCCTGTATTGATTCAGATCTCTTGGCTCGTTGTTCATGGAAATCACTTTCACATTTTCGTGTTCGTTCTTCCATTTGATAAACCACGAAAGCGTCCCGGGAAGTTCAACAGACTGAGCATACATAAATTCCTTAAATTCCTCCCTGGAAAAATTTCTTTTCTCTCTAAACACCACCGTATCCAGGTAATCATCCAATGAAATTTTACCCATCTCGTACACGTTAAAAATAAAGTCATGGAGAATATCCATTTCGCCATAATCAATATTAAATTTTTTGGCGGCAGCCATTCTCGATTCATGGCCCCAGCCATTAGTAAGCAGCACACCACCTATATCAGAGAATAAAATTTTAATACGTTCGCTCATAATTTTTAAAAGATAAAATAGTTTTTAAAGATTTTTTTGTTCCAGTTGTCTTATTTTTTCCAATCGCCTTTCGTGTCTTTCTGCACCTATATATTTCGCGTTTAAAAAAGCCATTATCAACTCTTCTGCCGCTGCAAAAGCGGTCACTCTTCCACCAAGACAAATTAAATTCATATCATCATCTTCTACTCCCTGGTGAGCAGAAAAATGATCATGAATCAACGCGGCTCTTACACCAACAACTTTATTGGCAGCCACAGAAGCACCTACCCCGCTGCCGCAAATTGCAATTCCGCGATCTACTTCTTTTGCTGCAACTGCTTCCGCCAATGGTATAATAAAATCAGGGTAATCATCACCGTTATCTAACTGGAGCGCGCCAAAATCTTTTACGTCAAAACCCTTCGTTTCCAGGAATTGCTTAATGGTATTTTTTAATTCAAATCCTCCATGATCCGCAGCTATGCCTAATTTCATTATTTTATGTTTTTAGATAAATCTTCTTCATCAAATTGTTTCCACAAAACCATTCCGCCCTTTATTCCATCACGATTATTAACGATCGTAATGTCATCATCCAGTTTAAAAGTAATTAATTTTGCGCTTCCGCCGCTGATGTAAAGATGATCAAAGTTAAAAACCACTCTTAATATTTCAATGACTTTTTTCATTCTTTTATTCCACTTTTCGTTCCCCACTTTTTCCAAAGCCGACGCACTTACGTAATCATTATAATTTTTCGTTTTTGTGACCGGATGTTGAGACATTTCCAGGTGTGGCGTTAAGACGCCATCGTTCATAATTGCAGAACCAAACCCCGTGCCCAAAGTAATGAGTATTTCTACTCCTTTTCCTTCAGCGAGACTGAGACCTTGTAAATCTGCATCATTAATAACAAGAGTTGGTTTCTTTAAATGACTTTGCAATTCGTTTTTTAAATCAAAATCTCTCCAAATATCATTGCCAAGTTTAGGGGCTGTCTTTACGATTCCATTTTTTACATACCCCGGAAAGCCGGCCGTCACTTTATCATATTGGGGAAAGCGGCCTGCAAGTTCGAGAATTAATTTTACCACATTTTCCGGCGACGGCGGAGAAGGAGTTTTTTCTCTTTCATATTTTTGTAAAAATTTTCCATCGTAGTCGATTATGGTAGCTTTTATGTGAGAACCGCCAATGTCTATACAAAGAATTTTTTCATCATTTTTTTCCATTTACCGTTTTTTTATAGTGTTGAAAAAAATCATCCCAATTTCTAAAAGATATGGTAGCGATTCTTTTTTTGCAAATTAAAAAGTATAAAAATTTATCTTTCTTTTTTTCAAATAAATAACGATGAAGATAGTGGATTTTTCTTTGTTAGCTTTACAAGTGTCTTGTTTTTATAACTCATAAAAAATTAAAACTATGTGGTGGATATATGCCTTAATTGCAGCGCTTTTTGCGGCGCTCACAGCAATTTTTGCTAAAATTGGAATTAAAGGGGTAGATACCGATTTGGCAACAGCCATACGAACGGTTGTCATTTTAATACTGGCCTGGGGAATCGCTTTTTTCAGGGGCGGCACGTCGACGATAAATACTTTGACAAAACAAAATATAATTTTCCTCTGCTTATCCGGAGTAGCCACAGGGCTTTCCTGGATTTTTTATTTTAAAGCGCTTCAGATAGGCGAAGTATCATTGGTAGCGCCGGTCGACAAGATGAGTGTTGCTTTTGCAATTATCTTAGCGGTCATTTTTTTAGGCGAACCACTTACATGGAAAACCGCCGTCGGCGCTCTGCTGATAATAAGTGGAAGTCTTGTTTTAATTTTGTAAATTATTTTTCAAACAAGATATTTTAAATCAAACCCGGAAAACCTGAATGAATCAAATTAAGGAAGTGTCGATGAATGAACGCTTCTCAGCGCTTAGCAACCTTCCGAGGTTTTTTAGAATGGTCTGGAAAACGAGCCCGTCACTAACCTTTTTCAATATTCTTTTAAGACTTATAAAGTCGGCTATTCCAGTGGCGATTTTGTATGTAGGCAAATTAATAATTGACCAGGTAGTTCACCTCTCCCAAAATCCCGGAAATAGCCACACGTTATTATGGCAATGTGTAATCGCCGAATTTCTTTTAGCCATACTTGCCGATGCGTTAAGCCGCGCGACAACGCTTGTGGACGGTTTACTTGGAGATTTGTTTTCCAATGATACGTCCATCAAGATTATGAAACATGCGGCGATATTAGATTTGGACCAGTTTGAAGATTCTTTGTTTTACGATAAATTAGAACGTGCGCGCCAGCAAACTGCAGGGCGGACGGTTCTTTTATCCCAGGTGTTAAGCCAGTTACAGGATTTGATTACCATGGGTTTCCTGGCAGCCGGTTTAGTCGTCTTCAACCCTTGGTTAATCCTGCTTCTATTTATAGCCGTAATTCCTGCGTTCTTAAATGAATCTTATTTTAACGATAAAACTTATTTACTAAGCCGAAGGCAAACGCCTGAAAGGCGTGAACTTGATTATTTGCGCTATATCGGGGCCAGCGATGAAACCGCAAAAGAAGTAAAAATCTTCGACCTGTCTGATTTTCTTTCCGATCGTTTCAAATTTTTATCCGATAAATTTTACGAAGAAAACAGACGTATTTCTGTGAAGCGTTCTGTATGGGGAACCATTTTTTCCATACTGGGAAGTTTAGGTTATTATGCAGCTTATGTATTTATAATTGCCAGAACAATCACGGGGAAATTAACCATCGGTGATCTGACATTTTTAGCGGGTTCTTTCCGCCAGTTAAGGACTTTAATGGAAGGCATACTTTCAAGATTTACTTCTGTTTCCCAGGGAGCAATTTACCTGAAAGACTTTTTCGACTTTTTCGATATTCAACCAAAAATTAAATTATCAAAAGATGCGCGCCCGTTTCCAAAACCGATTCAATCCGGATTCACTTTTGAAAATGTGGGTTTTAAATATGTTAATTCGGAAAAATGGGCAAACCGGCATCTTGATTTTACCCTTAAAGCTGGAGAAAAATTAGCGCTTGTCGGCGAAAATGGAGCCGGAAAAACAACGCTGGTGAAGCTTCTTACGCGTCTCTACGATCCTACAGAAGGAAGAATATTGTTAGACGGTTACGATTTAAAAGAGTATGATCTTGCTGAAGTGAGAACACATATTGGTGTAATTTTCCAGGATTTTCTTCGGTATCAAATGACAGTTTCGCACAACATCGCCGCAGGCAACATAAGTGAAAAAGAAAACAAAGATCTAATTGTTAATTCGGCGAAACAAAGTCTTGCAGATGCTTTGGTAGAAGGATTGCCAAATAAATATGAACAAGCGTTGGGCAAAAGATTCAACCAGGGAGTAGAACTTTCCGGTGGAGAATGGCAAAAAATCGCCCTGGCCAGGGCTTACATGAAAGACGCGCAATTGCTTATCCTTGATGAACCCACGGCGGCTTTGGATGCTAGAGCGGAGTACGAAGTTTTTGAAAGATTTGCTGAACTTACCAAAGGAAAAACAGCAGTGCTTATTTCTCATCGCTTTTCTACGGTTCGAATGGCAGACAGGATTCTTGTGCTCAATAAAGGACAAATTTTAGAAGAAGGAAGTCACGAACAATTATTGAAAAAAAATGGACGCTATGCTGAGCTATTTTATTTGCAGGCAAAGGGATACAGGTAATTTGAAAAAATATTTTTTTTGATTTTTTAAAAAACTCCATTTTAGCTCGTTACTATTTTACATTTAAACAAAAGCTGTCTCGTAAAATTTTGGTTTATGTCAATTTTTCAACGTTAAAAATTTATCTTTATCCAGATTAAGAAAGTAAAATGACAAGAGAAGAAAAATTTATGAACGAAGCAATTTTGCTTTCTGAAACAGGCGTTGAAAATGGCGAGGGTGGCCCGTTCGGCTGTGTCATCGTTAGAGAAAACGAAATTGTTGGTAGAGGAAATAACAAAGTACTCAGCACGAATGATCCGACAGCGCATGCAGAAATAATTGCCATCAGGGAAGCTTGCAAAAATTTACAAACACACCAGCTGGAAGATTGCGAAATTTTTACTTCCTGCGAACCTTGCCCAATGTGCTTGGGTGCAATTTATTGGGCGCGTCCAAAAATTATTTATTATGCCAATACAAGAAAAGACGCGGCAGAAATCGGTTTTGACGATTCTTTAATTTATGATGAAATAAATAAAAGCCTGGGAGACAGAAAAATTCCGATGATTAATATAGGCAGGAAAAAAGCAGAAAAGAGTTTTAAAATATGGCAGGAAATAAAAGACAAAAAAAATTACTAATAAAAATAATAATGCAATAGAATTCATCAAAGAAGTTAAAGAAAATTATCTTTGTGTATTGTTTTCCCCAACATAAACCACAACTTTTAAACCCAACTTTATAATATGTCAGATTGTAAAATTAGCATCCCTTTTTCCGGATCAGTTTCCGCCACCATTTTAAAAGCAAAAGCAGCGATTGAAAGTCAGAATGGAATTTTTACAGGAGACGATAATTCCGGTGAATTTGAGGTGAGTGTTTTTGGAAATATTATAAAAGGCAACTATTTAGTAACATCACAAATTTTAAATCTTGTGATAACACACAAGCCTTTCTTTGTACCGTGCAGTACTATTGAAAGTCTGTTAATAAAAGAGATTTCTTAAGAAGGATAACATCCAATCAGGCAGTTGCATGCTTTACTGATAAAACACTATTTATTTTTCTCATCATTTCATTTACTTCAAATGGTTTTGCAATGAATTCATCTGCACCATATTCGTAAATGGCAGTGTCAGCAATATTCGGAAAAGAAGAAACCATGATTACCGGAATATTCCTTGTCGAAAAAGTAGCTTTAATTTTTTTGCATACATCAAGTCCGTCAAAGCCTTTTAGAAACACATCCAAAAGGATTAAATTGGGTTTAGTCTTCTTAATATTTTCCCATGCTTTTCGCCAGTCAGCGAAAGCCAAGACTTCAAAACCTTTCTTTTTGAGCATTGATTTCACAACGTTTAGAAGGTCTTGATCATCATCGAGAATTAGAATTTTAGACATACTAATTAAGTAACAAAAAGCGTGCAATGATTCTTGCAAATGCCTCTTGTTAAAAACATTACCTTATTGTTTACGTTTATGCGATGTCTGTTGAAACACTAAAAAAAAAAGATTAGAATAAGAATTGAAGTTTTATTCATCAAAAGTTTTGGTTCAAAGTCTTTTTGACTTATTTTTGCACTCCTTTAAAAAAAAGAGGGTATTAGATTTTGATTCGGTAGCTCAGTTGGTAGAGCACAACACTTTTAATGTTGGGGTCCTGGGTTCGAGCCCCAGCCGGATCACAAAAGCGCTTCAACGGAGCGCTTTTTTTATTAGTCAAAAATCTTGTATGCCATACACGTACATTTTATTTTCTGAAAAAATTAATAAATATTATATAGGAGCGTGCATCAATATCGAAAGAAGATTGTATGAACACAATACCGGTCATTCAAAATTCACTTCAACAGGCATACCATGGACTTTAAAATATTCTGAGTTTTTTGAAACGCTAAATGAAGCAAAAAGAAGAGAATCAGCAATCAAAAAAATGAAATCAAGAAAATATATTGAAAGTTTGATTGGGTAGCTCGGTTGGCAGAGCATCCCGATTTTTATCGGGAGTGTCCTGAGTTCGAGCCCCAGCCGGATCACAAAAGCGTTTCAACGGAGCGCTTTTTTTATTTTACACAAGTTTATTCCCGCATTAGCTTTCAGATTATTTATTAATCTTTAACTTTTAATCTACGAGTTAACAAGAAACATATAAAATATAGAAAAGAATTTGAAAGCCAGTAAACCAACAAATAATTCAACTTCTTATTTTACCACGCGTAAATAATTAATTTTTCTTCTTCCTCGCTTCTCTCCTATTTTTGTTGAAAATGTAAATGAATGTTTGAAAATAAAATCATTGTAATAACAGGAGGAACAGACGGAATTGGAAAGGCTTTGGTAGAAAATTTTTTAAAAAAAGGCGCCACTGTTGCTACTTGTTCACGAACTGAAAAAAAATTATCTGATTTAAAAATAGAATTCGTTCAGAAAAGTTTGTTTACTATGGTTGCCGACGTAAGCAAAGAAGAAGACTGCAAAAATTTTATTGAAAAAACATTGGAGAAATTTAAAAGGATTGACGTTTTAATTAATAATGCAGGAATTTCAATGCATGCACTTTTTAAGGATACCGATTTAAGTACATTGAAACAAGTAATGGATATTAATTTTTGGGGAACAGTATATTGTACCAAGTTTGCATTGGAATCTATCATCGAAAATAAAGG
Organism: Ginsengibacter sp.; assembly: GCA_039937075.1. Classification (GTDB taxonomy): domain Bacteria; phylum Bacteroidota; class Bacteroidia; order Chitinophagales; family Chitinophagaceae; genus Ginsengibacter. The sequence continues at coordinate 9,645 of JBDTHD010000103.1, forward strand.
AACAATCGTAGGCGTTTCTTCTGTAGCGGGTTACAGGGGTTTGCCGGGAAGAAGCGGGTATAGCGCCAGCAAATTTGCTGTGAACGGATGGCTCGAAGCGATAAGGACAGAATTATTAGAAACCGGAGTAAATGTAATGTGGGTTTGCCCGGGATTTACACAATCCAATATCAGAAACGCGGCGTTGGATAAAGACGCAAAACCGCAGGGGGAATCGCCTTTGAAGGAAGAAAAATTAATGACCGCGGAAGAATGCGCGCATCATATTATTAAAGCAATTGAAAAGAGAAAACGAACACTGGTACTTACTTTTACCGGAAAAGAAACGGTATATATGAATAAATTTTTTCCCGCACTTACTGATAAGCTCACCAGAAAATTTTTCTTTAAAGATGGTAAATTGGTAAAATAAAAAACGACAGAGTTTACTTCTAAATAAAGCACTCGGTTTATTATTATTTATTTAGATTGGGAAGATATATTTAAAAACAAATCCGGTAAAAGCAAAAAGGATCAATACAAATTTGAATGGCTTTAATTACACTAACATCAGATATCGGGCGGCAGGATTTTTTAACCGGAGCTGTAAAAGGCCAACTGTTACAAATAAATCCCGGGTTCAATATTGTCGATATTTCACATGAACTTTCTCCGTTTAATTATCCCCAGGCAGCTTACGTTTGCCGAAACGCTATCAGAAATTTTCCTGCCGAAACGTTTCATATTGTATTGGTAAATCTTTTTGACAAAAACAAAAATCATTTATTATTAATACAACATAATGACCAATATATTGGCTGCGCCGATAATGGATTAATCACAATGATATTGGAAGAAACACCCGAAAAAATTGTCGCGATTCCCTGGGATAACTCCATACAAAAAAACACCCTAAACTGCGCAAAAGTTTTTGCTAAAGCTTATCAAAATCTTCTTAACGGAATAGCGTTTAAAGAATGCGGAGATCCCGAAGTTTCTATTGAAGTCAAAAATCCTTTACGGGCATTGCGTGGAGAAAAATATATTGAAGGCCAAATTATTTTTATTGACAATTTTGAAAATGTAATTATCAATATTACCAAAGAAGAATTTGAAGAACAACGGCGAGGCAGAAGCTTTAAAATTGTTTTTAAAAGAGATGAGATTATTGAGAAGATAAGTGAAACCTACGCGGATGTCCATGAAAGCGAAAAGCTCGCGTTGTTTAATTCGGCCAATTATCTTGAAATAGCCATCAATAAAGGAAATGCCGCGGGATTGTTCGGCCTGGAAGGCTATACTGAAAAAATAAATATGCAAACGCAATACATGCAAAATCGCCTACTTTACCAGACGGTAAAGATTTATTTTGATTAACTTCATATTTAACCCTAAAAAAATTATTTATGAAAAAAATATTTGCTTTATTTTTATTTAGTGCTTTTGTCACGATTACAGGATTCTCACAGGTAAAAATGCCTGCTCCTTCACCTACGCAATTTATCAAACAGGATTTTGGATTGTCATCTATCGAACTTACTTATAGCCGGCCCGGATTAAAAGGCAGGAGCGTGTTTGGAACGGTGGTTCAATTTGATTCCTTATGGCGCACAGGCGCTAATTCGGCAACAAAGATAAAGTTCAACGACCCGGTGGAAATTTTAGGACATAAGGTGGATTCAGGAAGTTATGCCATCTATACCATTCCTCACAAAAATGGCGAATGGACTTTTATCCTGAATAAAGGTTTTAATAATTCCGGCGTTAGCGGCTACCAGGAAAGCGAAGACGTTTTCAGAGCAAATATTAAAACTTCCAAATCGGCTGCAAAAGTAGAATCGTTAACCATGCAATTCGCGGATGTAAAACCTGAAAGTTGCGTCCTTTCAATCATGTGGGACAATTTAACCTTAAATGTTCCCATTAAAGAAAATATAAAAGATAAAATAAGATCACAACTAGATGCCGCACTTTCCTCTGATAAAAAACCTTATTGGCAAGCCGCTCAATTCTATAATGAATTTGATAATAATAAGCCCAAAGCCCTTGAAATGGTAAATGCCGCAATTGCGGAAAATGAAAAACCACCTTTTTTCATGGTTTACTATAAAGCAAAAATTCAAAAAGAGTTAGGAGATAAAAAAGGTGCGATGGCAACTTCTAAACAGTCTCTTGAATTAGCGAAAGCCGCCGGCAACAGCGATTATGTTATTCTGAATGAAAAATTAATGAAGGAATTAAAATAGGTTCTTTTGTAGGCGCAAGGTATGCCTTGCGCCTACAATTTTTATATTTCTCCGGCAATTTTCTTCCCTGTTTTTATAAAAGCCTGTAACAAATAACCGATAATAATTACCAAAAGGGCGCCGATAACATTCAACCACAAGAATGAAATAATATTTGCTCTGTAGATAAGGAAAATAAATATTTCGGAAATAATGGCCGATACAAAAAGTGCATTCGCTTTTATGGCCTTGAACCAAAATGCAATTAGAAAAATTCCGAGTATAACGCCGTAAAAGAGAGAACCAAGAATATTTACGGTTTCGATCAGGCTATTACCCAGGTTACTTGCAAATTCTGCCACCAGAATACAAAATATTCCCCAACAAAAAGAATAGAATTTAGAAATGCGATAGTCTTCCTTTTCGGTTAGATCTTTTTTGAAATATTTTTTGTGAATATCTACTACGGTACATGACGCAAGCGAATTTAGCGCCGCCGCAATGCTTCCCCATGCAGCCAGAAATATCACCGCAATCAATAAGCCCACAAGGCCTTTTGGCAAATGGTCAATCACAAAACGAAGAAAAATATAGTTGGTATCATTTACATCTTCGCCCGGTAATGCTTTTGATAAAACGGCGCTGTATTCCTTTTTAATTTTACTCTTGTCAACGTTGTCACTAGCAGGAAGCTTTGCATAAACGGATTCGAGATTATTTAATTCAATTTTATAACTTGTCGTTTTTGCACGCGCTACTTGTGTTTCATTAAAATGAATTGGAGCCTTATTATATTGATAAAAAGAAAAAACCAAAACGCCCAACATTAATATTAAAAATTGCATGGGTACTTTTACAAGACCATTCATTAATAATCCCAGTTTACTTTGACGATTATTTTTTGCAGTAAGATAGCGTCCCACCTGGCTTTGATCGGTTCCAAAATAAGAAAGCGCCAAAAAAAATCCACCAATTAAACCACTCCAGATATTGTATTTATCTTTCCAGTCAAACCCATTTGCGGTTTCGCCGGAAGTAATAATATTCATCTTACCATTTTTTCCGCCGAGATGTAACGCATCTAAAAAACCAACGTTGGAAGGCATTAAATGAACCACTACATAACCCGCTGCCACCATGCCGATAATAACAATAATCAATTGAAGTTTCTGAGTGTGAGCCACAGCCCTCGCACCGCCACTAACGGTATAAATAATAAGCATGCCGCCCATAATAATATTCGTATAATAAATATTCCAGCCAAGCAACGAGCTTAAAATTAATGAAGGCGCATAAATGCTGATACCAGTTGATAAACCTCTTGAAATTTGAAAAAGAATCGAAGTAAGCGTGCGCGCTTTTAAATCAAAACGATTCTCTAAAAATTCATAAGCTGTATAAACTTTTAATCTATTGAATACCGGCACGAAGACAATGCAAATAACAATCATCGCCAAAGGCAATCCAAAGTAATATTGGACAAAACGCATTCCATCCGTGTAAGCTTGTCCTGGCGCACTGATGAACGTTATGGCACTTGCCTGCGTACCCATTATGCTGAGCAAAACAAGATACCACGGCATGTCCCTGTTGCTTAAAAAATATCCATCAAGATTTTTAGAAGTTTTACTTTTATAAATACCATAAATAATAATACCCGTAAGCGTTATAATAAGCACAATCCAATCCTGGTAACTCATACGCCATCTTATTTTGAAGAGAATATTTTATTAAAATCAGTTTTTAATCACAGTAAACCAACAAAAAAAACACTTTTTTATTTTGAGAAACCATTACTTTTTTTACCTGAATTATCTGAAAATCAATTGAAATATTGAGTGATGAAATAATAAAAAATTATTTGCAGCGCTAAAAAAAATAACACCACCGTATACCATTTATTCCAATATTTTTTTTCTGATCTATCCACAATTTTTTTATTTATAATCCAGCTAAAAAATCATTTTATTTTCCGGGTTTTGCAATTAAATTAGCAAACAAACGGAAAGCACCGGGAACTCCCGCAGGCAATTCGCGAAAGAAAACCAAACCGGAATAAACAAACCTGCCTTTGCCATAATCAGTGTAGATAAGGCTTCCCTCCGATGATGGCTTATCTGCATCGTGCATTTCAAAAAGTGATTGATAATTTTTGCTATAATCCGCTGCTTCATAAGTACTGCGTTCCTGTATCCAGTTTTCAAAATCCTTTTCACCAATTTTATTGGGATAATTAAGTAAAACATTATCCGGATGTAAAAATTTAACCTCCGCCGTTTCATCAGTAATTCGTGTTCGTGAAATAGTAAAAGGATAAGGTCCGATCTGCGTTTTTAAAGGCCCGATATTATTATTCGTATTGTATTGAACTAATAAAACGCCACCTTCTTTTACATAATTCATCAAAGCCTCATGGTCATCACTAAGCCATTCGTAAATATTATAAGCCCTAACACCTGTAACGATCGCATCAAATTGCTTAAGATTACCGGCTGTAATATCTTTGGGCGAAAGCATCGACACTTCATATCCCATTTTTTGCAAAGCCACAGGGATTTTATCACCTGCGCCGGGGATATAGCCAATTTTTTTACCTGAAATTTTTAGATCAATTCCTACCAGTTTCGATTCCGCTTTTTTGAAATAAATAATATTGGGAATATGCGAATACTCTATTACCGTTTTATAAGAATCATAGGTTTGATTACCGTCAACTGCGCTCCAGTCAATCAATTCGGTGTTTTTTGTTTTGGGATTTCTAATCGAATAAAAAGAACCAATGTTATTTTTCGTATGAATTACATTTGAAGAATAATTTTCTTTTAAAGAAATATTATCCTTCATTGAATTATTATTTACAACAGTGACTACATTAATATTTATTGGCTTATCGTTTATCGCCAAAGCCAATTCAGGATTTGACCGAACTTCGATTTTAGGGATAATAAAAAGTGGTTCATACGTCTCCCCTTTTACAGGGTCATTTGATTTATACTGAATGGGAATGTTGTAATCCAAATCTTCTCCATTGATAGATAAATTTACTATCGCTTCCTGGGGATCATTTTGTGGTTTACCAATCAAAGTCTGATCAGAAACATTGTAAGAGCCTTTATTCATCGGCTCTACCAGCCAATAAGGCTGCGAAATCTTTGCGTCAGAAGGAATCAAAACCGAAACTGATTGAGAAAAGTTTTCATCTAATGGCAATTCATCATCAAACGTAAATTTCTTATCGCGAATAGTAATGGAAGAAATTTTCACATTGCCACCCAAACGATTATCAGCTACAAAATTTACGGCCAATGAATCTCCCTGCACGGCAAACATGGTTCCAGTGGTTACTTCCATGTAAAGCCCGATACACTCTCTCATGATTTGCTTAACCTGTTCCATTTTTTGATCGCGCCAATATCCTTCGGGGGAACTTTTTAAAGATTTATAAATATTTAAAAGTTGTGGCAAAGAATTTTGAGGATGCGCAAATGAATAATCATCGATTAATTTTTCGACAGCTTTTTCCATCGCATCATCATTAAGCCTTTCCCAGTTGGTGGTTACTCCATCCATTAAGGTAGAATCAGGGCGAGTGCCCTTAATAGTTTTAAAATATTCCAGTGCTCTTCCACGGGAAGAAGGCACACCGAAGCCTTGTGTCTTATGCTGGCTACGGCTTTTAGCCGCTATTTCGCCATAGCTTTGCCCTAACAAAGGATTATAGCCGCCAGCATCTATTTTGAACTGATCAGGACTTTCAGTATGTACGCTGCCAAAATTAAACGTGTTCCACAGAAGTCTTTTTGCCTGCCACGGTTTTACTCCATATTTAAATTGTTCAGGAAATTTTGTTGGATCTGCGGCCGCTTCAAAAGCTTCTCCTGCTAATATCGCAGATGCTGTGTGATGTCCGTGACCGCCTTCTCCCGTTGTAGGAAAACGCGTTATGATTATATCCGGCTGAAATTTTCGGATTACCCAAACTACATCGGATAATATTTTCTGTTCGTTCCAAAACTTAAAAGTTTCCACCGGGCTTGTTGTGTAACCAAAATCGAATGCCCGCGTAAAAAATTGTTCCGCACCATCTATTCTTCTGGCGGCCAAAAGTTCCTGCGTCCTTATTAATCCTAAAACCGGACCCTGTTCATCACCTATTAAATTTTGGCCGCCGTCGCCGCGGGTCATGCTTAAATATGCCGTGCGATATAACTTCTGATTCGCGAGAAATGCAAGGAGCCTTGTATTTTCGTCATCCGGATGAGCGGCAACATATAACACAGAACCCAATACATCAAGCTTTTTTATTTGTTGAAAAATCTGGTCAGAATTATAATTTTTTGGCGCCTGAGAAAAAGCAAACTGGCTAAAAGAGTAAAAGAATACTAATAAAAAACATTTACGCATTTTTCAATTTTTTTATTTTACGAATGTAAGCCAATGTAAATTTAACGTCACAAGGTTTGTGATGAACGATCTTTATGGTAATTAATCCCCCAAAAAGTACTTTACTATGACTTTGAAAAAAACGAAGGAAAACAACGATATCCATTTCTCGTTTAGACAAAATGCCCGGGAAAACCATTGCCACCAAAAAATTAATATTGATTGAAAAATAAAAAAGATCAGATATTTTTTAAGAAAGATTCTACCGCGAGCGCATAGCTCTTTAATCCAAAACCAGAAATGGTTCCGGCGCATTTTGCTGAGATATGAGAAAATTTTCTGAATTCTTCGCGGGCTTCTACATTAGAAATATGAACTTCCACGACCGGGATTTTAATAGCAGCTATGGCATCGCCAATGGCAATTGACGTATGGGTATATGCACCTGCATTGAGAATAATACCATCACTGTTTTGCGCAGCTTTTTGTATTTCATTGATAAGTTCACCTTCCACATTACTTTGAAAATAATCAAAGTCAATGGATTCATATTCTTTCCTCAATTTTTGAAAATAATCTTCAAAAGTGGTCGAGCCGTATATGCCCGGTTCTCTCGTTCCAATAAGATTTAAATTAGGGCCGTTGATGATCGAAATTTTCATAAATACAAATTACACAAAATTTTTAAACACTAATTAACCGATAAACTAAGTAACAATTTACTTCATCATGGCGAAAAAATCATCAAACAAATATCGGCTGTCGTGCGGGCCCGGAGTAGATTCAGGATGATATTGAACAGAAAAAGCCGGCCGATCTTTTAAACGAATTCCTTCTACTGAATCATCATTTAGATTTACATGTGTCACTTCAATATTATCATTTTTCTTGATTGCTTCCGCATCTACACCAAAGCCGTGATTTTGAGTAGTTATTTCGCATTTGCCGGTAATAATATTTTTAACAGGATGATTTAGTCCACGATGGCCGTGGTGCATCTTGAAAGTAGGAATTCCATTAGCGAGCGCTAATATTTGCTGACCTAAACAAATTCCAAAGAATGGCTTTTTTTCTTTAAGAATTTCTTTTACAGTATCTATTGCATAATCCATTGGTTCAGGATCACCGGGACCATTGCTGATAAAATAGCCATCCGGATTAAATTTTTTCAATTCCTCAAAACTTGTTTTCGCGTTAAATACTTTTACATACGCCCCTCGTTCCACCAAACAATTCAGAATATTTTTTTTGATACCTAAATCTAAAACCGCAATCCTGGGTTGGCTGTTTTCGTCTCCGGCAGTATAATTTTTTTGTGAAGAAACCACCGAAGCCAATTCCAAACCTGCCATTGAAGGAACCTCAGCTAATATTTTTTTAAGCTCTTCGACATTTTTATTTTCGGAAGAAATAATACAATTCATTGCGCCAGCCTCACGGATATGGATGACCAGCGCCCGGCTATCAATTCCATCTATGGCAACAATATTTTGCTTTTCAAAATACTCCTGCAAAGAATTATCCGCAGCAAACCGCGAATATTGTTCTTCCAAATTTCTTCCTATTATTCCTTTTACTTTTATAGAATCGCTTTCCACTTCGCTTTCGTGGATGCCATAATTACCAATATGAACATTGTTCATAATTACAATTTGTCCATAATAACTGGGATCGGTAAAAACTTCCTGGTAACCGGTCATCCCGGTATTAAAGCAAATTTCACCGGTGGTAGTACCGATTTTGCCAAAAGCTTTTCCATGAAAAACATTTCCGTCTTGTAAAATTAAAACCGCAGGGTTGGGAGATCGTGTATCAGACATTTTTAGAGTTTTGCAAAGAAAAGAAATTGAGCGCAAAAAAA